>NZ_JBGQOH010000016.1:0-80161 GCF_052113745.1 Cryobacterium sp. W22_MBD10_FK3 | reverse complement strand
TGCCGCCCCTGCGCCTGCCGCGCCGGCGGCCCCTGCCGCCCCTGCGCCAGCGGCCCCCGCCACCGGCGGGTCCGGAAACGCTCCGGCCACCGGGGGCAGCGCGCCGGCTCCCGTGGTGACGGCCCCTGCCGCGCCCAATCAGTCGGCCGTGCAGACCGCGATTGCCTTCGCACGCGCCCAGCTCGGTGACGCCTACCAGCTCGGCGGCTCAGGCCCCGACGTGTGGGACTGCTCCGGCCTCACCAAAGCGGCGTATGCCGCGGCCGGCATCTACATCGGCACCCACTCGGCGACCAGCCAGTACAACACCATGGCCGGCCAGGGCAAGCTCGTCTCCTTCTCCCAGGTGCAGGTGGGCGACCTGGTGTTCTGGGGATCGGCCGGCGACTACTACCACGTGGCCATCTACGTCGGCGGTGGGCAGATTCTCGAAGCCCCCGACTATGGCAAGCCCGTGCGGGTGCACAGCATCTGGTCGCCCGGCCAGGTGGCCCCGTACGTCGGGCGCCCGGCCTGATCAGGTGACGGTCGCATAAAAAACAGAAGCCGCTCCCCATCGGGAAGCGGCTTCTGTGTTTCGGCTCAGTCTGCGCGGGTCAGTGACCTTCGTCGACGAGCTTCTTCAGACCGTCGCGCACGATCTGGTCGGCCTCGGCGGCGTCGCCCCAGCCCTCGGTCTTGACCCACTTGCCCGGTTCGAGGTCCTTGTAGTGCTCGAAGAAGTGCTCGATCTCCTTGCGGGTGTACTCCGGGATGTCGGTGACATCCTGGATGTAGTCCCAGCGCGGGTCGCCGGCGGGGACGGCGATCACCTTGGCGTCCGAGCCGCCGTCGTCGGTCATGTTGAACACGCCGACCGGGCGAACCGAGATGCCGACGCCCGGGAAGAGCGGGAACTCGATGAGAACGAGCACGTCGACGGGATCGCCGTCGAGCCCGAGGGTGTTCTCGAAGAACCCGTAGTCGGTCGGGTACACGAAGCTCGTGTACAGCACCCGGTCGAGGTACACCCGACCGGTTTCGTGGTCCACCTCGTACTTGTTGCGGCTACCGCGTGGGATTTCAATGACTGCGTCGTATTCGGCCATGGCCTGGTATCTCCCTTGTGTCGAAGTCTGCGGATAACGTTACTGGATGGAGTCCATCCGCCGCCCGCGTCTGACGCCGGCCATCGCCGACCTGCGCCGCGCCGTGCGCGAGCAACTGCCGGACGCCGGACTCGTGCTGGTGGGTTTGAGCGGGGGTGCGGATTCGCTGGCCCTGGCCGCGGCCACGGCGTTCGAGGCCCCCAGGGCCGGACTCCGTGCCGGCGCCGTGATCGTGGACCACGGCCTGCAGGCCGGGTCTGCCACAGTCGCCCAGGCCGCAGCGGTGCAGGCCGGGACGCTCGGGCTGGACCCGGTGCTGGTCGTGCGGGTGTCGGTCACGGATGCCGGCGGCGACGGACCGGAGGCTGCGGCGCGTGCCGCGCGCTACGACGCGTTCGAGACGGCGCTGGGAAGCACCGGAGCCGTGGCGGTGCTGCTCGGCCACACCCTCGACGACCAGGCCGAGACGGTTCTGCTCGGCCTGGCCCGCGGGTCTGGCGCGGCGAGCCTGCAGGGCATGGCCCCGGTCAGCGGCCCGTATCGACGGCCGCTGCTGGGCATCCGCCGCGCCCAGACCAGGCAGGCCTGCGAGGACGCCGAGCTGTTGCCCTGGTCGGACCCGCAGAACGCCGACCCCCGGTACGCCAGGGTGCGGGTTCGCGAGCGCGTGCTGCCCGTGCTCGAAGACGAGCTCGGGCCCGGTATCGCCGAGGCGCTGGCCCGCACGGCCGAAACCCTGCGGGAGGACGCCGATGCGCTCGACACCATGGTGGTCGGGATCCTGGCAGCGATCACTGAACCGACCGAAGCCGGCATCGCCGTTTCGGTTGCCGGGTTGGCCGCGAACCCGGCGGCGCTGCGGCAACGGATGATCCGCCAGGTGGCCGCCAGCGGGTTCGGCGTGTCCCTCGAACGCAGCCACACCGTGGCCGTCGCACGGCTCGTCACGCACTGGCATGGGCAGAATGCGCTCGACCTGCCAGGCGTTAGAGTGGAACGGCAGGGGGGGATGCTACTTTTTTCAGCTCCTCGACACACCCAAAACAAAGGACCCTTCCACACCCATGGAACCTCGTGACATTGACGGCGACCTCACCGAAATCCTGATCGAGGAGACCGAGATTCGTTCTCGCCTGGCCGAGATGTCGCGGCAGATCGAAGCTGACTACGCCGGTAAGGACCTGCTCCTGGTGGGCGTGCTCAAGGGCGCGGTCATGGTGATGGCCGACCTGGCCCGCGAACTCGTGCACCCGGTGACCATGGACTGGATGGCCGTGAGTTCATACGGCTCAGGCACCCAGTCCAGCGGCGTCGTGCGCATCCTCAAGGACCTCGACACCGACCTGCACGGTCGGCACGTGCTCATCGTCGAAGACATCATCGACTCCGGCCTCACCCTCTCGTGGCTGATGGCCAACCTCAAGTCCCGGGGACCTGCGTCCCTGGAGATCTGCGCCCTGCTGCGGAAGCCCGACGCCGCCCGCGTCGAGATCGACGTCAAGTACCTGGGCTTCGACATCCCCAACCAGTTCGTGGTCGGCTACGGCCTTGACTACGCCGAGAAGTACCGCAACCTGCGCTCGGTCGGTGTGCTGGCCCCTCACGTGTACTCCACTGGCGAGTAGGTTCTCCCCGTACGACCTCCTCCAGTTCACCTTTGGGCGAACACTCGGTGTTCCCCCAGTACGAGAGCGGTAGCCTGTGACCACCATGAACGTCAAGAAACTTCTGCGCGGGCCGCTCCTCTACATCATCCTTGCGGTCATCGCCGTGTGGGTGGGTTCGAGCCTCCTCACCATGTCGGGCTTCCGCGAAATCTCCACCCAGCAGGGTTTGGACTTCCTCAAGGACGGCAAGGTGTCGGAGGCGAAGATCGTCGACGGCGAACAGCGCGTCGACCTCACCCTGACCAAGGCCGATTCGACCTACGGCGAGCAGGTGCAGTTCTACTACGTCACCCCCCGCGGTGAAGAGGTCATCACCGCCGTCACCGACGCCGATCCGAAGGACGGCTTCACCGACGAAGTGCCCCAGGCCAGCTGGTTCCTGTCGCTGCTGGGCATCCTGCTTCCCGTCCTCTTGATCGGTGCGTTCTTCTGGTTCATGATCGCCGGCATGCAGGGCGGCGGCAACAAGGTCATGCAGTTCGGCAAGTCCAAGGCCAAGCTGGTCTCCAAGGAGACCCCGCAGGTCAGCTTCGCCGACGTCGCCGGCGCGGACGAAGCCATCGAAGAACTGCAGGAAATCAAGGACTTCCTCAAGGAACCGGCCAAGTTCCAGGCCGTCGGAGCACGGATCCCCAAGGGTGTGCTGCTGTACGGCCCTCCCGGAACCGGTAAGACCCTGCTCGCCCGCGCCGTCGCCGGCGAAGCCGGCGTTCCGTTCTATTCAATCTCGGGTTCCGACTTCGTCGAAATGTTCGTCGGTGTCGGAGCGAGCCGGGTGCGCGACCTGTTCCAGCAGGCCAAGGAGAACTCTCCGGCCATCATCTTCGTCGACGAGATCGACGCCGTCGGCCGTCACCGCGGCGCCGGCATGGGCGGCGGGCACGACGAGCGTGAGCAGACCCTCAACCAGCTCCTGGTGGAGATGGACGGCTTCGACGTCAAGACCAACGTGATCCTCATCGCGGCCACCAACCGGCCCGACATCCTCGACCCCGCGTTGCTCCGTCCCGGCCGGTTCGACCGGCAGATCGGCGTCGACGCGCCCGACATGCTCGGCCGCAAGCGCATCCTCGAGGTGCACTCCAAGGGCAAGCCCATGGCCGCCGGAGTCGACCTCGAGGTGCTCGCCCGCAAGACGCCCGGCTTCACCGGCGCCGACCTGGCGAACGTGCTCAACGAGGCCGCCCTGCTCACCGCGCGCTCCAACGCCCAGCTGATCGACAACCGCGCCCTCGACGAAGCCGTCGACAGGGTCATGGCCGGTCCGCAGCGCCGCACCCGCGTGATGCGCGACCAGGAGAAGCTCATCACCGCGTACCACGAGGGCGGGCACGCCCTGGTGGCCACGGCCATGCGCAACACCGACCCGGTCACGAAGATCACCATCCTGCCCCGCGGCCGTGCGCTCGGGTACACCATGGTGATGCCGCTCGAAGACCGCTACTCGGTGACGCGCAACGAACTGCTCGACCAGCTCGCCTACGCCATGGGCGGCCGAGTGGCCGAGGAGATCATCTTCCACGACCCCACCACCGGAGCATCGAACGACATCGAGAAGGCCACAGCGACGGCCCGCAAGATGGTCACCGAATTCGGCATGAGTTCCGACGTCGGACCGCTCAAGCTCGGTTCGGCCTCCGGCGAGATGATGTTCGGCCGCGACATGGGCCACCAGCGGGACTACTCCGAGCGCCTCGCCGAGCGGGTGGACACCGAGGTGCGCCAGCTGCTCGAGAACGCGCACGACGAGGCCTACACGGTGATCAACGCCAACCGGGCAATCCTCGACGACCTGGCGACCAAGCTGCTCGAGCACGAAACCCTCGACCAGACCGCTCTCGTGTCGATCTTCGCCGAAGTGCAGAAGCTGCCGCCGCGCCCGCAGTGGCTCTCCAGCGACAAGCGCCCGGTCTCCGACCTGCCGCCCATCGCCATGCCGACCCCGAAGGCGCCCATCGACGGTGCGGCGGTCGACGGCGGCGTCACCAGCGGCGGCGAGGATGCCGACAAGCCCAAGCGCGCCCCCGCACTCAAACCGCGTCCCGCAACCGCGTAGAGCGGCCCTCGTGGGAGTCGACCAGCCACGCATCGAAGCGGCCGTCGCCGAGATCCTCGCCGCCATCGGCGAGGATCCGGACCGGCCGGGGCTGCAGACGACCCCGCAGCGGGTGGCGTCTGCCTACGCCGAGTTCTTCGCCGGACTCGCCCAGGACCCGCTCGATCACCTGCGGGACACCGTGCCGGTCGGCGACCGGACCGGGGAGCTCGTGCTGCTGCGCGACATCGAGTTCCGCTCGGTCTGCGAGCACCACCTGCTGCCGTTCCTCGGCACCGCCCATGTGGCCTACCTGCCCGGTGAACGCATCGTGGGCCTGGGCAAGCTGGCCGACGTGGTCGAGACCCTCGCCGCCAGGCCCCAACTGCAGGAACGCCTGACCGAGGAGATCGCCGACGCGCTCGAGGCCGGCCTGGCGCCGCGGGGCATTCTGGTGGTTCTGGATGCCAAGCACGGTTGCGTGAGAACCCGCGGTCCCCGCCAGACGCACAGCTCCACCGTCACCATGGCCAGCCGCGGGGACCTCGCGTTGCCCGTCGCGCGCTCTGAGATCATCGCCCTCATCGGTGGACCACAGGCGATCCGGTGACCCTGGTCATGGGTGTGCTCAACGTCACACCGGACTCGTTCAGTGACGGCGGCCGCTGGGCCACCACGGAGGCCGCGGTTCGGCACGCCGTGGATCTGCACACCGACGGCGCCGACCTGATCGACGTCGGCGGCGAATCCACCAGGCCAGGCGCCGAGAGGGTGTCGCCCCAGGTGGAGCAGGACCGGGTGCTGCCCGTGATCGCCGAACTGAGCCGGCTGGGCATCATGACCAGCGTCGACACCCTCAACGCAGAGACCGCGGAGCGCGCCGCCGGTGCCGGCGTGCACATCATCAACGACGTCTCCGGCGGGCTCGCCGACCCCGGTATGGCGGCCGTGGTCGCCCGCACCGGTCTGACCTACATCGCCATGCACTGGCGCGGCCACGCCCGCACTATGGACACCCTCGCCGACTACGACGACGTTGTCGCCACCGTCGTCGCCGAATTGGCCGACAGGGTGGCCGTGCTCGAGAGCGCAGGGGTCACGCGCAGCCAGATCGTGCTGGACCCCGGCCTCGGCTTCAGCAAGGACGCCGACCAGAACTGGAGGGTGTTCGCGCACCTCGACGCGTTCGCGCCGCTCGGCTTGCCGGTGATGGTCGGCGCGTCGCGCAAGCGGTTCCTGGCCGGGGTGCTGCCGCCCGACGCGCCGGTCGACCGGCGCGACCTGCCGACCGCCGTGCTCAGTGTGCTGGCCGCGCAGGCCGGTGCCTGGGCCGTGCGCGTGCACGACGTCGCGGGCACCCGCGCCGCCCTGAACGTGCTGGCCCGGGTCGAATCGGCCAGAATAGGGTCATGAGCACCGACTCGATCACCCTCACCGGGCTGCGGATCACCGCACACCACGGCGTTTTCGATTTCGAACGCGAAAACGGCCAGGAGTTCGTCGTCGACGTGACGGTGTGGCTGGACTTCCGGGCGGCGGCGTCCGGCGACGACCTGGCCCGCACCATCCACTACGGCGACCTGGCCGTGGAGGTGGCCGACGCGGTGCGCCGCGACCCCGTTGACCTCATCGAGACCCTCGCCGAGCGCATCGCCGACGTGGTGCTCGCGCACGACGCCGCCGAACGGGTGCGGGTGACGGTGCACAAACCGCAGGCCCCCATCGAGATTCCGTTCGCGGATGTGTCGGTGCAGATAGAACGCGCGCAGATAGAACGCACGCAGACCGAACGCACGCAGACCGAACGCGCGCAGATAGAACGCACGCAGGCCGGGAGGGGCAACGCATGACCGACATCAACGCGACTGCCACCCCGGCCCCCACCGCGGTGCTGGCCCTGGGCAGCAACCTCGGCGACCGGGAACGCACCCTGGCCGCCGCCGTGCGCGCCATCGCCGACCTGCCTCACGCCGAGCTCACCGCGGTGTCCCCGGTGTACGCCTCCGACGCCGTGAAACCAGACGGAGTGGACCTGAGCGCGCCCGGCTACCTCAATCTCGTGGTGACCGTGCGCTGGTCGGCCGACCCCCACGCCCTGCTCGACGCCGTCAACGGCATCGAGAACGACCACGGCCGGGTGCGGGAGGAACGCTGGGGCGATCGCACCCTGGACATCGACCTGATCTGCGTGGGCGACCTTCGCCTCGGCGACGACAGGCTCACCCTCCCGCACCCGCGTGCGGCCGAACGTGACTTCGTGCTGGCGCCCTGGCTCGACATCGACCCGGAGGCCGAGCTCCCCGGTCGCGGCCGGGTCCGTGAGCTCCTGGCCGTCGCCGACCGCACCGCCAGGGCGCACCCGGTGACGGCAAGCACCGATCCCGCGCACACCGAGGTCGCCCACACCGCGACCCTGCACGGCGCAGACGACCGGCCCGGCCCCGGCACCCCGGATGCCGACACCCTCCCCGACGACACGACCGGGCCGGAGGGGCGGCCCCGATGAAGCGCACCCACCCCACCCCGCTGATCGCCCTGGGCCTGACCGGACTCGTCATCGGCTTCCTGATCGAGTTGGCGGCGACAGCCTGGAGCGCGCCGATCATAGTTCCGCCGATCACGCTGCCGCTGGCGCTCGTGCTGATCGCGGTCATTCTCGTGGCCCTGGCCTGGCCCATCCGTCAGGCCACCAGGGGCCGTTCGACACGGCGCGTCGACCCGTTCCGGGCGATGCGCATCGCCCTGCTCGCCAAGGCGTCCAGCCTGTCCAGTTCGCTCCTGCTCGGAGCGGGTCTGGGCATCGTGGCCTTCATCCTCACCCGGTCGGTGGTACCGGCGGTAACATCGTTGTGGCTCGCAATCGGAATGGCGCTCGGCGCCGTGATCCTCCTCGCGGGCGGTCTCGTCGCGGAGCATTTCTGCACACTGCCGCCGGATGACGATCACGATCACGACAATGGGGGACCCAACAATGGCGGAGCAGCCCGTGCCTGACTATCCCGGCAGCATCCCCGCGGAGCTCCCGGCCCCGCAACCGCCGGTCGGCGCGACGCCGGTCGCCGGTGCGCCGCCAACGCCCGAGCCGGTGGCTCCCGTCGGTGCCCGTCTCGACCTGCCCGAGGCGGGCGAGTGGAAGCGCGTGTCGCCGAAGTACGTCATGGTCGAAATCGTGGGCACCGTGGTCTTCCTGGTCATCGTCTGCGCGGCGGCCGGTGCGCTCTGGCTGCTGCTCGACCAGGTCTGGGCGGCCTGGGTGGGCGGCCTGATCGCCCTGGTGATCCTGGTCTCGCTCGCCTTCGAACCCCGCAGGGTGCGCTCGATCGGCTACCAGTTGCGCGCCGACGACCTGCTGTTCCGCCGCGGAATCATGTACCAGCGATTCGTGTCGGTGCCCTACGGCCGCATGCAGCTGGTCGACATCACGCGCGGCCCCGTCGCCCGGCTGCTCGGCCTCGCCGACCTCAAGTTCGTCACCGCTGCCGCCACCTCCGGCGTCGCGATCCCCGGCCTCGCCGAGGCCGACGCGGATGCCCTCCGTGACCGCCTCGTCGAACTGGCCGAGAGCCGACGGGCCGGCTTGTGACCTCCCTCGCCGACGGGGACTGGCACCGCCTGCATCCAGCGAGCCCGCTGCTGCGCGGCGGCATCTTCGTCTTCGCGCTGCTCGGCTTCGTGATCGCCAACCTGCGCGAACGCGTCGTCGACGTGGTCTTCGGAATCCCGCGGGAGTCCGGCGACCCGCTCGACGAGATCTATGAACGCGGGGCCGTGGGCTGGGCGCTGCTCATCGCTGCGGCGATCCTCATCGTCATCCTCGTCGCGTTCACCTTGTCGTGGCGGATGCACACTTTCAGGGTGAGCGAAGAATCCGTCGAGGTGCGCAGCGGCATCCTGTTCCGCAGTCACCGGCAGGCCCGGCTCGACCGCATCCAGGGCGTCAACATCGTGCGCCCGTTGATCCCCAGGCTGTTCGGCGCCGCCAAACTCGAAGTGAGCGTGGCCGGCCAGGATGCCAACGTGCAACTGGCCTACCTCGGTTCGGCCCTGGCGGACGGGTTGCGCCGGGACATCCTGCAGCTGGCCTCCGGCGCCCGGCAGCCCCGCCCCGCCGAGGACACCCCGATGCCGTACGGGCCCGGGCAGGGCGCCGGGGATCCCGGCATGCTGCCCGACCCCACACCCGCCGACGCGCAGGGCGGCAGCCTGCCCGCAACCGGCGGAGGCCGCCGGCAGGCCCTGAATGACTACGCCAGCGCGCGGGTCGGGGAATTCCTCGCCCCCGAGCTGGACCCGGACGCGGCACCGCCGGAGTCCGTGGTGCGGATTCCCCTGCTGCGACTGATCGGCTCGATAGTGTTCAGCGGCTTCACGATCTTCGTCGCGGTCGCCATCGTGGCCCTGATCGTGAGCGTCATCGTCGGCGGCAGCGAATGGCTGCTGATCGCGATCTTCCCCGGCCTGATCGCCAGCGTGGGGTACTACTTCTCCAGGTTCACCAAGTCACTGCGCTACAGCATCGCCGGCACCAGGGACGGCGTGCGGGTGGGCTTCGGACTGCTCACCACCAGCAACGAGACCCTGCCGCCGGGCCGCATCCACGCGATCGGTGTGACCCAGCCGGTGGCCTGGCGCCCGTTCGGCTGGTGGCAGATCAGCATCAACAAGGCCGGGCACTCCACCAACGACGGCGCCGCCGGCGCGGCCGCGACCACGGTGTTGCCGGTCGGGTCGCTGCACGACGTGGAGAAGGTGCTGGAGCTGATCCTGCCCGAGTTCGCGATCGACGAGCAGCGCGCCCTGATCCAGCGCGGCCTCACCTCCCGCGGCGGTGACGACGGCTTCCACAACGCGCCGCGCCGCGCCGCCTGGCTGCGTCCGTTCTCCTGGCGTCGCACCGGCTACGCCGTCTCGGCCGGTGCCGTCCTGCTCCGCCGCGGTGTGCTCTCCAGGGAACTCGTGCTGGTGCCCCTGGCCCGCCTGCAGAGCGTGGGGATCAACCAGGGCCCGGTTCGCCGTCGGCTCCGGCTGGCGACCGCGCGACTGCACACCGTGGCCGGACCGGTCAGCGCCACCCTCGGGGTGATCGACGCCGGTGAGGCGGTGCGCCTCCTCGAGGTCGTCACGGCCGGCGCCGTCGCGTCAGCGGACTCCGACACCAGCCACCACTGGAGCCGCACCGCCCTCGTCGGGCAGGGCGCAGCGCCGGCCGCGCCGGCGGAAGCGGCGCCCGTCGGCCCGGCCGGCCCCGCCACTGAGGTGACCACGTGACCCAGCGCCCCGGCCGTCTCGGGATCGGTGTCATCGGCGCCGGCCACGTCGGACCCATCCTCGCCGCCGCCCTGGCCGGAGCCGGGCACGCCCTGATCGGCATCTCCGCGATCTCGCAGGCCAGCCGCGACCGCGCCGAAGCGATCCTGCCCCAGGTGCCGGTGCTCACGGTGCCCGAGGTCGTGGAGCGCAGCGAACTGGTGATCATCGCCGTGCCCGACGATCAGCTGGAGAGCCTCGTGACCGGACTCGCCGCCACGGGCACCTGGCAGCCCGGCCAGCTGGTGCTGCACACCTCAGCCCGGTACGGCGCCAACGTGCTGCTGCCCGCCCAGCGGGCCGGCGCCATCCCGCTGGCCGTCCACCCGGCGATGTCGTTCACCGGCACCAGCCTGGACATCAGCCGCCTGGCCGACAGCTACTTCGCCGTGACCGCACCCGCCCCCGTCCTGCCGATCGCGCAGGCCCTCGTCGTGGAGATGGGCGGGGAGCCGGTGATCGTGGCCGAGGGCGACCGGGAGGTCTACGCCGAGGCCATCGAGACCGCCACGGCGTTCTCCAGCTCGATCGTCGAGCAATCCACCCGGCTGCTCAGCGAGATCGGCATCGGCGCGCCGGGTGCCGTCATCGCCCCACTGGTGCGCTCGGCCATCGAGAACGCCCTCACCCGCACCGGCGCCAGGCATCCGCTCGACGACCTCGCCGATCTGGGCGAGACCCCCCACCTACTCGACCCGCCATACCCGACTCACCCGTTTGACCCGGAGGACCAGTGACCGTGCTCACCAAGCCAGAAGTCATCGACACGATCGACGAGCTGCGCAATCGACTGTGCCTCGCCAAACAGAACGCAGCAGCCAGGGGCGGCGACGCCCACGTGGTGCTCGTACCCACCATGGGCGCCCTGCACGCCGGCCACCGGGAGCTGGTGCGGCGAGCCGTCGCCGTCGGCGACATCGTCGTGGTGTCGATCTTCGTCAACCCGCTGCAGTTCGGTGTGAACGAAGACCTCGACACCTACCCGCGCACCCTCGACGCCGACGTGCTGGCCCTGGCCGAGGAGGGCGCCCACTTCGTCTTCGCGCCGCACGCCCACGAGATGTACCCGGACGGCGCCGCGTCGACCCGACTGACCGCCGGCGCCGTCGGCGGGCTCTACGAGGGTGCGGCCCGGCCCGGCCACTTCGACGGCATGCTCACCGTCGTCGCCAAGCTGGTCAACATCGTCGAACCCGACATCGCGATCTTCGGCCAGAAAGACGCCCAGCAGGTCTTCCTGGTGGAGCGGATGGTCGCCGACCTCAACCTCCGGGTGCGGATTGAGGTCGTGCCCACCGTGCGGGAAGACAACGGCCTGGCGCTGTCCAGCCGCAATCGCAACCTCGACGAGGCCGCCCGCAGCGCCGCCAGGTCGCTGTCGGTGGGGCTCACCGCCGGCGCCGGCGCCGCCCACGCCGGGGTTCCGGCCGCCATCGTGGCCGCGCACGCGGTAATCGGCGCCCAGCCACTGGTTAAACTGGACTATCTGGTTGTCGTGCACCCGCACACCTACCTGCCGGTCGACGACGACTACCGTGGCCAGGCCAGAATGCTGGTCGCCGCGGTGGTCGGCAGCACCCGGCTGATCGACAACATTTCACTGGACATCCCCTAACCGCTTTTCAACGGGGTGCCGGGCTTGGCCCGTGTACGCCCACCGACGGAGAAACCGCATGAGCACCACCCCCGACGCCGTGCCCGGCGACAACGGCGACCTTCACAACGCTGACGCCCAGGCTGCGGCCGAACTGACCGAGCAGAAGGCCGTGCGGCTGGCCAAGCGGGACCGCCTGAACGCGGCCGCGACCAGCGCCGGCGGCGGCGCATACCCGGTGTCGTTGCCGGTCACCCACACCATCCCGGCCGTGCGCGCCCAGTACGGCGAGCTCGAAGCTGATGCCGCCACCGGCGACACGGTGGGCCTGGCCGGCCGCATCGTGCACCTGCGCAACACCGGCAAGCTGTGCTTCGCCAGCCTGCAGTCCGGCGACGGCAGCCGCATCCAGGCCATGGTCTCCCTCGCCGCCGTCGGCGAGGAGTCGCTCGCGGCCTGGAAGGACCTCGTCGACCTCGGTGACCACGTCTTCGTCGCCGGCGAGGTCATCTCCTCCCGCCGCGGCGAACTGTCGGTGATGGTCACCGAGTGGCAGATCGCCGCCAAGGCCCTGCTGCCGCTGCCCAACCTGCACTCCGAGCTCAGCGAGGAGACCAGGGTGCGGAGCCGCTACCTGGACCTCATCGCCCGCGAGCAGGCCCGCCGCACCGTCGTGCAGCGCTCCCAGGCCGTCGCGAGCCTCCGCGCCACCTTCACCGGCCGTGGCTTCCTCGAGATCGAGACGCCGATGCTGCAGACCATGCACGGCGGCGCCTCGGCCCGGCCGTTCTCCACGCACAGCAACGCGTTCGACACCGAACTGTTCCTCCGCATCGCGCCAGAACTCTTCCTCAAGCGCGCCGTCGTCGGCGGCATCGACAGGGTCTACGAGATCAACCGCAACTTCCGCAACGAGGGCGCAGACTCCACCCATTCGCCCGAATTCGCCATGCTCGAGGCCTACGAGGCCTACGGCGACTACACCTCCATCGCCGAGCTCACCCAGACCCTGATCCAGGATGCGGCGGCGGCCATCACCGGCGGTTCGCACGTGGTGACCTGGGCCGACGGCACCGAGTTCGACCTGGGCGGCGAGTGGGACCGCATCAGCATGTACGACAGCCTGTCGGCGGCCGTGGGACGCACGATCAGCCCGGCCACCCCGCTGGCCGAGTTGCAGGCCCTCGCCGCCGCCGAGGAGGTCGAGGTCGACCACCCGATCCACGGCAAGTACGTCGAGGAACTGTGGGAGCACTTCGTGAAGGACGGCTTGGTGCGGCCCACCTTCGTGCTCGACTTCCCGGTGGACACCAGCCCGCTGGTGCGCGGCCACCGATCGATCGACGGCGTCGTGGAGAAGTGGGACCTCTACATCCGCGGCTTCGAACTGGCCACCGGGTACTCCGAGCTCGTGGACCCCGTCGTGCAGCGCGAACGTTTCGTGGAGCAGGCCAGGCTTGCCGCCGGCGGCGACCCGGAGGCGATGCGCCTGGACGAGGAGTTCCTGAGGGCTCTCGAACACGGCATGCCGCCCACCGGCGGCATGGGCATGGGCATCGACCGCCTGCTGATGGCGCTGACCGGCCTCGGCATCCGCGAGACCATCCTCTTCCCGTTGGTAAAGTGACGCTCATGATGACATTTCTGCCTAAAGACGAGCTGAAACCCGACGACGACGGCAAGAAGAAAGGTCCGTCGACCAACCGGATCATGGTGTGGGTCGTGGTGGGCGGCATCGGGCTCTACCTGCTCGGTTCCGGCATCTTCGGTCTGCTCACGAGGTAGCGGCAAGGGGCGCGACGGATCGCGTAGGCTGGAGGAACTATGGATGATCTCTGGGCCAACGCACTGTACTCGCTCGCGCCCACCGTGCTGGTCGGGGTGCTCTTCTGGATCATCATGCGCGCCATCATCCGCGCCGACCGCACCGAACGAAACGCCTACGCCCGAGTTGAAGCGGAGGAACGGGCCAGACTCGGCCTCGACAAACCGGCCGGCTGACCGTGTTCGGTATCGACCTGTCCACCATCCTGCTCGTGGTGGCATTCCTGGTGGACTTCGCCATCCGGGTGGTCGCCATCATCGTGGTTCCCCGCAACCGCCGGCCCACCTCCGGCATGGCCTGGTTGCTGGCGATCTTCCTGATCCCGTACTTCGGGGCCCTGCTGTTTCTGCTGATCGGCTTCCGCACCCTGCCCAAGCGGCGGGTCGAGATGCAGGCCGAGATCAACCAGTTCATCCTCGACAGCACCGACGGCATGGAGCGGGTGACCCGGGAACATCCGTGGCCGGGCTGGCTCGAATCCGTCGTGCAGCTCAACCGCAACCTGGGCTCGATGCCGCTGGTGGGTGACAACCGCGCCCGACTGCACGGCGACTACGAGGAGACCCTCGCCGCGATGGCCGCCGACATCGACAAGGCCACCAAGTATGTGCACGTCGAGTTCTACATCATCTCGCTCGACCACACCACCGCCGCCTTCTTCGACTCGCTCGAGAACGCCGTGAAGCGCGGCGTCACGGTGCGGGTGCTGATGGACCACATCCAGTCGATGCGGAAGCCCGGCTTCAAGGAGACCAAACGCCGCCTCACGGCCGCCGGGGTGAAGTGGCAGCTGATGCTGCCGTTGCAGCCGTTCAAGGGCCAGTGGCAGCGACCTGACCTGCGCAACCACCGCAAACTCGTGATCGTGGACGGTCGGGTGGGGTTCATGGGGTCGCAGAACGTGATCGACCGCACCTACAACATGAAGCGGAACATCCGCCGCGGCCTCAAGTGGAAAGACCTGATGGTGCGGCTGGAGGGCCCCATCGTCTCGGGGCTGAACGCGATCTTCATCACCGACTGGTACAGCGAGACCAACGAGCTCCTCACCCGCGACATCGAGCCGGTGCATCCCGAGCAGATCTCGGATGCCATCGACTGCCAGGTCGTGCCGAGCGGTCCCGGCTTCAAGGGAGAGAACAACCTGCGCCTGTTCCTGGCGCTGCTCTACTACGCGCAGGAACGCATCGTGATCACCAGCCCGTACTTCGTGCCCGACGAGTCGATCATGTATGCGATCACCACGGCCGTGCAGCGGGGCCTGCACGTTGAACTGTTCGTCTCCGAGATCGGAGACCAGGCCCTCGTTTATCACGCTCAGCGTTCCTACTACGAAGAACTGCTGCGGGCGGGCGTGAAGATCTATATGTACAAGGCGCCCTACGTTCTGCACGCCAAGCACTTCACCATCGACGACGACGTGGCCGTGATCGGCTCGAGCAACATGGACATGCGTTCGTTCAGCCTCAATTTCGAGGTCTCGTTGATGGTGCGCGGGGCATCGTTCGTTGAGGCGCTGCGGGCGGTGGAGGACGGTTACCGGGCCGACAGCCGCGAACTCACCCTCGACGAGTGGATGCAGCAGCCGCTGCGTTCGACGATCCTCGACAACCTCGCCAGGCTGACCTCGGCCGTGCAGTAAGCGGGGCCTACCGGCGGGGCTTGAGTCTCACGTTGGGCAGCACGGGAGCCGGCAGGGCGGCGCCGTGGTACGCCACCTGGCCGAACCGGCCCGCGGTATCCGTGCCGGCGATCACCTCCGCCTGCCACTGGGCGCGCGCGGCGGCGACCTCGTCGTGGCTGCGCCCGATGAAGTTCCACCACATCACGATCTGTTCGCCGAGCGGCTCGCCGCCGAGTAGAACCACGCGGGCCGGGCCGTCGCCGGCGTTCTCCAGGCGGATGACCGAGCGACCCGCGTCGACGAAGCCCAAGTCGTTCTGCGCCACGATGGCGCCGGCGCACCGCACGGTGCCGGTGTCGACGAGAACGCCGTGCTCAAAACTCGCCTCCACGTCGAGGTCGAGTGACGATCCCGCCGGCAGGTCGATCTGCGCGCCGAGCAGCGGGGTGTCACCGCTGGCCGCGGCCGTCTGGCCGGCCAGGGTGCCGAGGAAGACATGCAGGGTGACCCCGTTCCGGAGGATCGGCCGGATGACGTGGTTCTCGAATCGCGGCGCCTGATGCCGGGTGAGCTCGGGCAGGGCGATCCAGAGCTGCACACCGTGCAGAGTCGTTGTGGCGGGGGTGGACACCTCCGAGTGGCTGATGCCGGCGCCCGCGGTCATCAGGTTCAGTTCGCCGGGGCGCACCAGGGCGAGACTGCCGACGCTGTCGCGGTGTTCCACCTCGCCGGCGAACAGCCAGCTCGCCGTCTGAAGTCCGGTGTGCGGATGCGGCGGCACCACCATGCCGCCGGTGACTGAGACGTCGTCTGGACCGTAGTGATCGACGAAGCACCAGGCGCCGATGAGACTGCGTTCGCGCTGGGGGAGGGTGCGGCGCACGTCCATCGCTCGCGGTCCGCCCAGGGGGACGTCCCTGGGCTGCAGGATGACGACATCCGCCCCGGTGCTCGTGCGGGTGTCGCAGACGATCTCGGCCGGTTCGGTTTCGAGGTTGCTCACCCTGCGAGCCTAATCCGCACGGCTCGGTGCGCGGATCGGTTCGAGAGGTTCGGTGGGGCCGGTTTGGCCTTGCAGGTCGTCGGGGTCGCCTGGCGGCAGGGGCCGGGTCGGGTTCTCGGTTTCGCCGCCGACCGGTCCGGCCGGCGGCGGGGAGCCTGCCCCGGTCCGGAGCGTGGACACCGGGGGACCGCCCGGCATGGCAGGCGGCCGTTGCAGCAGCTCGACGAGCAGCACGGCGAGAAGGGCGAGCACGGCGGTCCAGATGATCACGGGCACAGTGAGCGGCCGCCAGAAGAGTGCGACGGCGGCAGCCAACCCGATCAGCACGTGGGCCAGACGCCGGTAGTGGTACAGGAAGTCCCCGAAGCCGCCCGTCGTGACCCCGGCCCCCGCCGCCGCGGCACGGAGCCGCGCGGCCGTGCCGACGGTGGCCCGGCGCACTATCGTCGACCCGCGGAACGGCCCGGCCAGGTACGCCACAACTGCCACTGTGAATCCGACGAGCCCCACCGACAGGGCGGTGGTGTTGATGAACGGCACCACGGCGTCATAGAGCGCGTGGGCGACATTGTTGGGCAGGTAGGTCGGCGACAGGGCGCTCACGAAGAGGATCCGTCCCACCGCGATGCCGGCGGCGAGCAGGGCCATGGCCAGGGCCAGGGTGAGCCCGGCCCAGATCATGGTGCGCGCCCGGCGCCTGGCCACGAGCACGCCGAGCACGATCAGGCCCAGGCTCACCAGGGGCAGCACGAAACCGAGCACGTTCAGCAGCTGGTACCCGGTGCGTGCTTGCACGAGGGAGTCGGACTGGGCGACCACGATGGTGCGATCGACCTCGGGGATGTTCTGCGCCAGCGAGAAGCCCCGGTTCACCAGCTCCTTCTTGACCTCCTCGATGATGGGCCCCAGCTGGATGCCGAGCTCACCGGTGTCACTGATCACCAACGCCGTCGAGGTGTCGCCCTCCAGCGCTGCGATGACCTGGGTCTGGCTGGTCCGCAGCGCCTGCTCCCAGAGCTGGGCGAAGGCGTCCGAGGCCACGATGTTGGTGGCGGTGGACCTGATCAGGCCCTGCACGCCCTGCGTGGCGGGTTGTTCGAGCAGCCCGAGGGCGTCCTTGGCCTCCTGCGGGAGGTCGAGGTTGGCCAGGCCGTCGAACAGGTTCTTGGTGATGCCGTTGATGTCGACGTTGTCGTTCACCACGGTGACGATCTCGTCGACCAGGTAGGCCTGCACGGCCGGGTCATCCGCGAGCGGGGCGAGCGAGGCGACGAACCTGTCGGTGTCGTTGATGTAGCCCTTGGTCCAGTAGGCCACCACGCTCACCGGGGCGAGGATCACCCCGATGGTGATGAGCAGCGCCGCGAAGAACGCCCGCCACCTGGCCGCCGCGCGATGTTCGGCGGCCGGACCGAGTTGTCCGCGCAGCCGGGCGTTCTCGGCGGAGAGCCGGGCGATCTCATCGGCGGGGTCGGCGGGGCCGGGGATGGTGCGGGAGCCGTTCGGTCCGGCGCCGCGGGTGCCGACCGGGTCGGGGGAGCCGTCCATGGTGCCGCCGCCTTTCGCCTGCGGTCGCGGGTCGCGAAAACGTGGAGCCGGATGGAGACAGTATTTGCGCAGTCCGGTGCCCTCGCAAGGGCACCGGCACGCCGGACGAGTCGGACGGAGACGACCCTGGGGGTCACATCCGTCACGCCCACGGCGAACAGAGGCACGCATCCGGGCATCCGCTGGTTACTCTCTTTGTATCGGTGCCATAACCGCCCTGGCGCCAAGGGAGTGTTCACATGTTTGAGAGATTTACCGACCGAGCTCGTCGTGTCGTCGTCCTGGCCCAGGAAGAGGCCAAGATGCTCAACCACAACTACATCGGAACCGAGCACATTCTGCTCGGCCTCATCCACGAGGGTGAAGGCGTGGCCGCCAAGGCCCTGGAGAGCCTCGGCATCTCGCTGGATGCCGTACGCGAACAGGTGCAGGACATCATCGGCCAGGGCCAGCAGCAGCCCACCGGTCACATCCCGTTCACGCCGCGCGCCAAGAAGGTCCTCGAGCTGAGCCTGCGCGAAGCCCTGCAGCTCGGCCACAACTACATCGGAACCGAGCACATCCTGCTCGGGCTCATCCGCGAGGGCGAGGGCGTGGCCGCCCAGGTGCTGGTCAAGCTCGGCGCCGACCTCAACCGGGTGCGCCAGCAGGTCATCCAGCTCCTTTCCGGCTACCAGGGAAAGGAGCAGGTGCAGGTGGGCGCGAACGAGACCGCAGCCAACCCCGCGGGCAGCCAGATTCTCGACCAGTTCGGGCGCAACCTCACCCAGGCGGCGCGCGACAACAAACTCGACCCGGTGATCGGGCGCGAGAAGGAGATCGAGCGGGTCATGCAGATCCTCTCCCGCCGCTCCAAGAACAACCCCGTGCTGATCGGTGAACCCGGCGTCGGCAAGACCGCCGTCGTCGAAGGCCTCGCCCAGGCGATCGTCAAGGGCGATGTTCCCGAGACGCTGAAGGACAAGCAGCTCTACTCGCTCGACCTCGGCTCGCTCATCGCAGGCAGCCGCTACCGCGGCGACTTCGAAGAGCGCCTGAAAAAGGTCACCAAGGAGATCCGCACCCGCGGCGACATCATCGTGTTCATCGACGAGATCCACACCCTCGTCGGAGCCGGTGCCGCCGAGGGCGCCATCGACGCGGCCTCGATCCTCAAGCCCCTGCTCGCCCGTGGTGAACTGCAGACCATCGGCGCGACCACGCTCGACGAGTACCGCAAGCACTTCGAGAAGGATGCCGCGCTCGAGCGCCGCTTCCAGCCCATCCAGGTGAACGAGCCGTCGCTGCCGCACACCATCAACATCCTCAAGGGGCTCCGCGACCGCTACGAGGCGCACCACAAGGTGTCCATCACCGACGGCGCCCTGGTGGCCGCCGCCAACCTGGCCGACCGCTACGTCTCCGACCGCTTCCTGCCCGACAAGGCCATCGACCTGATCGACGAGGCCGGCGCACGCCTGCGCCTGTCGATCCTGTCCAGCCCGCCGGAGCTGCGCGAATTCGACGAGAAGATCGCCGTGGTGCGTGCCGCCAAGGAAACCGCGATCGAGGACCAGGACTTCGAGAAGGCCGCGGGTCTGCGCGATGAGGAGAAGAACCTCCTCGGCGAGCGCCTGCGCCTGGAGAAGAAGTGGAAGTCCGGCGACGTCAAGACCACCGCGGTGGTCGACGAGGGCCTGATCGCGGAGGTCCTGGCCCAGGCCACCGGCATCCCCGTCTTCAAGCTCACCGAGGAGGAGTCCTCGCGGCTCGTCTTCATGGAGAAGGCACTGCACCAGCGCGTCATCGGTCAGGAAGAGGCCATCTCGGCGCTCGCCAAGACCATCCGTCGCACCCGTGCGGGCCTGAAGGACCCGAAGCGTCCGAGCGGTTCGTTCATCTTCGCCGGCCCCACCGGCGTCGGTAAGACCGAGCTGGCCAAGGCGCTCGCCGAGTTCCTCTTCGACGACGAGGCCGCCATGATCTCGCTGGACATGAGCGAGTACGGCGAGAAGCACACGGTGTCGCGCCTGTTCGGTGCCCCTCCCGGGTTCGTCGGCTTCGAAGAGGGCGGCCAGCTCACCGAGAAGGTGCGCCGCAAGCCGTTCTCCGTGGTGCTGTTCGACGAGATCGAGAAGGCGCACCCGGACATCTTCAACTCGCTCCTCCAGATTCTGGAAGAGGGCCGGTTGACCGATGGCCAGGGTCGTGTGATCGACTTCAAGAACACCGTCATCATCATGACCACCAACCTCGGCACCAGGGACATCAGCGGCTCGCCCGTCGGTTTCCAGCTCGAGGGCGACACGGCCACCAGCTACGACCGGATGCGCGGAAAGGTGAACGAGGAGCTGAAGAAGCACTTCAAGCCCGAGTTCCTCAACCGCGTCGACGAGATCATCGTCTTCCCGCAGCTGTCCAAGCCCGAACTGCTGCAGATCGTGGACCTGTTCATCAAGCGCCTGGGTGACCGGCTGCTCGACCGCGACATGACCATCGACCTCACCCTCGCGGTGAAGGAGCACCTCATCGAGGTCGGCTTCGACCCCGCCCTGGGTGCCCGGCCGCTGCGTCGCGCGATCCAGCGCGAGGTGGAGGACCGCCTGAGCGAGAAGATCCTGCACGGTGAGCTGAACGCCGGCGACCACGTGCACGTGGACTTCGTCGACGGGGAGTACGTGTTCACCACGACGAACCGCAACGAGGCCGTCTCGGTGGGCATCAACGCCGCCGCCGCGGTGGGAACCGGACCGGGCACGCCCGACCTGGCCATCACCAGCGACTAGCAGAACAGGCATACGACGAACGGCCCGGCGGATTTCCGCCGGGCCGTTCGTCGTGCCGCCCATAGACTTGACCTTTCGGCGAAACTGAATCGGCCGCAGTCGCGGTCAGGAGAGCGGGCGGACGTGACAGACCAGGAGTTCATCGTGCGCCGGGCGCAGACCCGCGACGTGCCGCTCATCCAGGCGCTGGTGGAGCCTCTCGTGCAGCAGCGCATCCTGCTCGGCAAGGACCGCGTGGTGTTCTACGAGGCCGTGCAGGAATTCAGGGTCGTCGAAGACCAGGACGGCAATCTGGTGGGATGCGGCGCCCTGCACGTGATCTGGGAGGACCTCGGCGAGGTGCGCACTCTCGCCGTGGCCGAGAACTGGCTGGGCTCGGGCGTCGGACACGCCCTCCTCGCCCGGCTCGAAGCGGACGCCAGGGAGCTGGGCCTCAGCCGCCTGTTCTGCCTCACCTTCGAGGTGGGCTTCTTCACCCGGCACGGCTTCGTCGACATGGGCACCGAAACCGTTGACCCGGCCGTCTACGCGGAACTGGTGCGTTCGCCCGATGAGGGTGTCGCGGAGTTCCTCGACCTGGCCCGCGTCAAGCCGAACACCCTCGGCAACACCCGGATGCTCAAGCGCCTGGTCTGAGCCGGCCCGGAGCCGCTCAGATGTGGGCGCCTTCTGCGTTTTCCTGCTCATCTGAGCATGTTGCCGACGCGTAACCAACTGGACACAGTCGGTCGTTAGGCTGCACCCCACGGCACTCCGGCCAACCTGCACGGTGTGCGCGTCACCCCGCTCCCGCACAATCATGGCGCGCCCACTCGCACGTTCGGCGTGCCCGAAACCCGTGCTCCACATGTCACCACCCTCCGCCTGCCCTGCCCTGCACCCTGTTCCGCCAGAGAAGTTCATCGCACCCACCCAGGAGACTCCATGTCGCTCGCCCCACCCCGCCCGCTCCGGCTGGCCCTCGCTTCACTGATCGGAGCGTGCCTCGCCGTCGCCCCGGTCGTGGCGTTCCCCGCCCAGGCCAACACCGCCGGCACCGGTGTCGTGATCAACGAGGCCTACCTCAGCGGCGGCAGCGCCGGGGCCGCGTTCACTAACAAGTTCGTCGAGCTGTACAACCCCACGAACGCCGCCATCGACCTGTCCTCCTGGTCGCTGCAGTATCGCAAGGCCACCGGAACCGTGGCGGACAAGCCGAGCTTCGTCGCCCTCACCGGCACGATCCCGGCCAAGGGGTACTACCTCGTCTCCGGCGGCTCCAACGGCGCCAACGGAGCGGCGCTCCCCACCCCCGACCAGACCTCAACGCTGAACCCGAGCGGCACCACCGGCACCCTGATCCTGGCCAACTCCACCTCGGCGCTCACCCTCGAGGCCGGCGACTCCGCGGCCAACCCCGCGGTGATCGACCTGCTCGGCTACGGCGCCTCCCTCACCTTCGAAGGCGCCGTCGCGACAGCGCCGACCGGCAACGCCGACGTCAAGTCGTTCAACCGCAGCAATGCCGCCGACACCGACAACAACGCCGCCGACATCAGCCTGTCGGCCACCATCACGCCCACCAACACCGCCGGACCGACCGGTGGAACGCCAACGCCGGTGCCCACCGAGACCCCGGAACCCGTGCCGACCAGCACCCCGCCCACCGGGGTCACCGCCATCAGCGCCATCCAGGGCACCGCGGATGCCAGCCCGTTGGCCGGCACCACCGTGAACACCGTCGGCGTCGTCACGGCCGCCTATCCCTCCGGCGGGTTCGCGGGCTTCTACCTGCAGACCCCCGGCACCGGCAGCACCACCGGCCCGGCGTCCCACGGCATCTTCGTGTACACCAAGACCCTCACCTCCGATGTCGCGATCGGCGACTACGTGAGCGTCACAGGCGCCGTGAGCGAGTATTACGGGCTGACCCAGCTGACCATCAACACCCTCGCCGACATCGTCGCCCTCGACGGTGCCGGCATCACCGCTCCGGTCCCGGCCACCCTGCGGCTGCCCGCCACGGACGCCGACCGCGAACGGCTCGAGGGCATGCTCGTCGCCCCCGCCGGCGACTACACGGTGACGAACAACTACACCACCAACCAGTACGCCGAGATCGGCCTCGCCGCCGGCACAACGCCGCTGGTGAACCCCACGGTCACCGACCGGCCCGGCAGCACCGGGTACACGGCCGCCATCGCCGCCAACGCGGCGCGGGCGATCACCCTCGACGACGGCGCCAGCACCAACTACCTGAACGCGTCCAACCAGGGCAAGCCGGTTCCGTACCTCTCGACCACCGCCCCGGTGCGGATCGGCGCCCCCGTCTCGTTCACGAAGCCGATGGTGCTGGACTACCGCAACAGCGCCTGGAAGCTGCAGCCGACAACCGCCCTGGTGCCCGCCAACGCCGCCACCGTGCAGCCGGCCACCTTCGCGAACACCCGCACGGCGGCACCCGAAGACGTGGGTGGTGACATCCGGCTGGGCACGTTCAACGTGTTGAACTACTTCTCCACCACCGGAGACACCCTCACCGGCTGCCAGTACTACACGGACCGTGCCGGCGCCAAAACCACCGTGAGCGGTGGCTGCGACGCCCGCGGCGCCGCCGACCAGGCGAACTTCAAGCGTCAGCAGGCCAAGATCGTTGCGGCCATCAACGCCCTCGACGCCCAGGTCATCTCCCTCGAAGAGATCGAGAACTCGGCAGTGTTCGGCGTCGACCGCGACACCGCGCTGGCCACCCTGGTTGCCGCCTTGAACGCCGACCTCGGCCAGGATGCCTGGGCTTTCGTGCCGTCCCCGACCGTGCTGCCGGCCAACGAAGACGTCATCCGCACCGCCTTCATCTACCAGAAGGCGGCCGTGGAAACCGTGGGCGGCTCGACGATCCTCACCGGCTCTGCCGCATTCAGCAACGCCCGTCAGCCGCTCGCCCAGGCGTTCCAGCTGGTCGGCGACTCCGGCAGCACGTTCCTCACCATCGTCAACCACTTCAAGTCGAAGGGGTCGGGCACCGGCGTGGACGCCGACATGGGCGACGGCCAGGGCGCATCGAACGCTTCCCGGGTCAACCAGGCCACCGCGCTGGTCGCCTTCGCCGACAGCATGTCGGAGCAGACGGGCATCGACCGGGTGTTCCTCACCGGTGACTTCAACGCCTACGACCAGGAAGACCCGATCAAGGTGATCACCGACGCCGGCTACCTGAACCAGGAAGCCAAGAGCGGCGAGTACACCTACGCGTTCGGCGGGTCGGTCGGTTCCCTCGACCACGTGTTCGCCTCTGCCGCGGCGGACGCCGTCGTGACCGATGTGGATGTCTGGAACATCAACTCGGTCGAGTCAGTGGCCCTGGAATACAGCCGGTACAACAACAACGTCACCGACTTCTACGTCGCAGACCCGTACCGCTCCTCCGACCACGACCCGGCGATCCTGGGCCTGAACCTGGCCACGCCCACGACGGAGCCGACCCCGGTGCCGACGACACCGCCGACCGCACCGACGACCCCGCCCACCGCACCGACGGGCCAGGCTCCGGCCGCCGCCCCGACGTCGGCCCCGGAGAGCGCCCTCACCGAGGCTCTCCGCGACCGGATCAGCACTGACGCGGCGCGCTACACGGCGGGGTCGGCGATCACCGTCACGGCCGGCGCCACGCACGCCGGCGAGTTCGTGTCGGTCTGGGTGCGCTCCACCCCGGTCAACCTCGGCGGTTGGCTGCAGGCCAACGCCGCGGGCGCTGTGACCACGACACTGCCGAAGGACCTGGCCGTTGGCACGCACCGGATCATCCTGCAGGACGCCGCAGGCGCCGTGATCGGCTGGACCGAGATCACCATCGTCGCCTCCGCCGGCGCGGCGGCGAACCTCGCCAACACCGGTGTCGAGACGACGTCGCTGCTGGCCGGGGCGGGCCTGTTGTTGCTGCTCGGCGGGCTTCTCGCCCGCCGCCGCCGGTCCAACGCGACGGCAGCCTGACCCGCAGCCGGGCGCCGAGACCTGCGGCGCCCGGCCCGCGGTGGCGGACACCCCTTCGGGGATGTCCGCTCCCGAACGCTCAGATGTTGGCCTCAGCGGCACATTTCTGCTCATCCGAGCATGTTTCCCCGCCGTAACCCGCTGGACATCCAGCGTCAATAGGCTGCCCCCACAGCACAGATTGTCAGGTGCCGTCGCGCTCGCGCGCGGCACCACGCACCCTTCATCCGCATCCCCGTCACCGCACCGTACGACTTTTCGAGGAGAACAATGTCGCTCAATCCGTCCCGCCCGCTCCGGCTGGCCTTCGCCGCAGTGATGGGGGTGTGCCTGGTGGGCGCTCCCGTCGTCGCCGTCCCGGCCCTCGCGGCCCCGGCTGCCGTGCAGCTCAACCTGCTGAACATCAACGATTTCCACGGGCGGATCGACGCGAACACCGTGAAGTTCGCTGGAACCGTGGAAACCCTGCGCGCCCAGCACCCGGACAGCACGCTGTTCCTCTCCGACGGGGACAACATCGGCGCCTCGCTGTACGCGTCGGCCTCGCAGCAGGACAAGCCCACCCTCGACGTGCTCAACGCCCTCGGGCTGTCCGCGTCAGCGGTCGGTAACCACGAGTTCGACCAGGGACTGTCCGACCTCACCGGGCGGGTCGCCGAGCAGGCCAAGTTCGACTACCTCGGTGCCAACGTCTACAAGGCCGGCACCGAGACTCCTGCCCTGAAGGAGTACAGCCTGCAGGTCGTGCAGGGCGTGACCGTGGCCGTCATCGGCACCGTGACCGAGGAGACCCCCACCCTGGTCTCGCCCAACGGAATCTCCACCCTGAGCTTCGGTGACCCCGTGGACGCCGTGAACCGGGTTGCCGGCCAGCTCACCGACGGGAACCCCGAAAACGGTGAGGCCGACGTCATCATCGCCGAATACCACGAGGGTGCCGGCGCCGGCACCGTGGAGAACGCCACCCTCGAGCAGGAGCTGGCCCTCACCGACAGCGCCTTCGCCAAGATCGTCACCAAGACCTCTGCTTCTGTGGACGCCATCTTCACCGGCCACACCCACAAGCTGTACGCCTGGAACGCCCAGGTGCCGGGCGCTGCGACGGGCGTGACCCGCCCGGTTCTGCAGACCGGCAACTACGGTGAGAACATCGGCCAGGTCGTGCTCAGCTACGACACCACCACCAAGGCCACCACGACGGTCACGAACCAGAACGTCAAGCGCAGCGCCACCGCAGACGCCGACCTGGTCGCTGCGTTCCCGCGGGTCGCCGAGGTGAAGACCATCACGGACGCCGCCCTCGCCCAGGCTGCCCTCACCGGCAACGTCAAGGTCGGTTCCATCACCGCACCCATCACCCGCGCCTCCATCGGTGGGGCAACTCCCGTGGTCGAGGACCGGGCCGCCCCGTCGACGATGGGCACGTTGGTCGCCAACGCGCTCCGCGAATCCCTTTCCGACCCGGCCAAGGGCGGCGCTGACATCGGCATCGTCAACCCCGGCGGCATGCGCGCCGAGCTCCTGACCAGCCCGGACTCCGACGTGAGCGTCGCAGAGGCCAACGCCGTGCTGCCGTTCGTGAACAACCTGTGGACGACCACCCTCACCGGAGCGCAGTTCAAGATCGCCCTGGAACAGCAGTGGCAGCGCGACAGCAAGGGCGCAGTGCCCAGCCGCCCGTACCTGCAGCTGGGAATCTCCGACAACGTGAACTACACGTTCGACGCGACCCGTGCTGAGAGTGACCGGATCACCGGCATCTGGATCGACGGCGAGCCCATCGACCCGGCCGCCAATTACACCATCGGCTCGTTCAACTTCCTCCTCACCGGCGGCGACAACTTCCGCATCTTCACCGAAGGCACCGGCACGCGCGACTCCGGTCTCGTCGACCGGGACGCCTGGATCTCCTACATCGAGGGCAACAGCCCGCTGTCGCCGTCGTTCGCGGCCCGTCAGGCGGCCGTGACCGGCGTTCCGACCGCCGCCGTCAAGCCCGGCGACACCGTGAGCTTCGCCGTGTCGCAGCTCAACCTCACCTCCACCGGGGCGCCGAAGAACACTCAGCTCGCCGTCACCTGGGGTGACAGCACAGCAGCCTTCGCTGCGGCATCCGTCGACGCCACCGGCGCCGCGGCAGTCACCGTCACGGTGCCCGCCGATGCCAAGGCCAGCAGCGAGATCACGCTGACCGCCAAGGAATCCGGCACCGTCGTGCGTGTTCCGCTGACGGTCACGGTCCCCGCGACGGTTCCGACCCCGGTTCCGACTCCGGAGCCGACCACGCCGCCGGTCGAATCCGGACCGTCCGTTCCGAGCGAGGCTCCCACGGCAGCGGCAGAGTCCGCGCTCACGGCCGACCTGAAGAACAAGATCACGGTCACCGACTCCACTGTCGCCCCCGGCGACAAGATCACCGTGCGGGTCGGCACCACGTTCGCCGGTGAGTACGTCTCCATCTGGGTGCGCTCCACCCCGGTGAACCTCGGCGGCTGGCAGCAGGTCAGCGCCGCGGGCACCGCCACCGCCGTGCTCCCGACCAACCTCACCGCCGGCACGCACCGCATCATCGTGCAGGACGCCGCCGGCGCTGTGATCGGCTGGACCGAGATCACCGTCAGCGCCGCCGCGACCACCGCGACCGGCCTAGCCGACACCGGCGTTGACACCACCCCGTGGCTGGTCGGCGGCACGCTGATGCTGCTGCTCGGTGCGGTCCTGATGCGTCGTCGCCGGGTTTCGATGGAATCGTAACCGACACGCTAGGCATTACCGGCGGCGCCGGTAGACCTCGCTAGCCTGGGACCATGTCGACGAACAAGCACCCCGTCGGCCCCCAGGCCAGCACCGTCTACCGGCGCCGCCGTTTGGTGGTCGGCCTCGGTGTGCTCGCCGTTCTCCTGATCATCATCCTGATCGTCGTGCGACCCGGCGGCGGCGACCCGGCATCGACGGCAACCCCGGCGCCCACGGCCTCAGCGGCCAACCCGGCAGCCCCGGCCGCACCCGCCGACCCGGCCGCCACGGAAGTCGCCGCGGGATCGGCCTGCGACCCGGCGAACGTGCAGGTCGAGGCCATCACCGACCGGGGCTCCTACGACCCGGGCGACGAACCCGAGCTGTCGCTGAGCGTGACCAACACCGGCACCACCGCTTGCGATCTCAACGCCGGAACGTCCACCCAGGTCTTCACGATCACCAGCGGCGCCGACGTCTACTGGACCTCCACCGACTGCCAGACCGAGCCGGCCGACGCCGCGGTCACCCTGCAGCCCGGTGAACCGGTGACCACCAAGACGCCGCTCACGTGGGACCGCAGTCGTTCCAGCCCGGAGACCTGCGAGATCACGGAACGAGAGCCCGTTCCCGCCGAGGGTGCGTCGTACTACCTCTCGGTGAGTGTCGACGGCGTCGAGTCGGCCGCCCCCGCGCAGTTCCTGCTCAACTAGCCCAACTGCCGTTCGCTCAAGGCTGAGGTCTCGAGTGGGTGCCCGCGGACGCCGGATGATTGAATGGAACACGTGACAGACGCGACTCAGGAACTCCGTTCAGATGCCCTCGCCACCGCCCTGGCCAAGCAGGACGTGGCCGCGGTGGCGTACGCGCTCCGCAACGACGTGGTGATAGTGCCCCAACTCGTGGTCGACGGCACCGCCGCGCAGGTGCGGGTCTTCGGCCGGGAGGGCTCCGACAAACGCACCCTGCTGCTGTTCTCGTCCGGCGAGAACTACGCCCGCATGATTCCCGACGAGGTCAACCCTCAGGTGATGATTTGCGACGGCCAGTGGCTCAGCGACTTTCTCACCGTGCACAAGAACACCCTCGAGATGGTCTTCTTCGATGTCGCCGGCCCGGCCGTGATGCAGGCGGCGCCGGCCGACCTGCTGCGCGCCCTGGGCCCGATCAGCGAGTCCGCGGCCGGCGACGAACCGACTCCGTAGGCCGCGTTCTTTACCTGAAGGCGTCGTCCAGTTCGGCGTCGCGCCGGGAGATCCCCGTTCCCAGGGCCCGGGTCACGGCCGTGTGCACGGTGCCGCTGGACGCGTCGATGGGCGTGGTGAACCCCATCCGGGCGGCCTCGGCGGCGCGCTGCTTCGCTGCGGACACCGGACGGATCTCCCCGGCCAGGCTGATCTCCCCGAACGCCACGACGTTGTGGGCGATCGGCTCGTCCATGAGCGCCGACGCGACAGCGATGGCGATGGCGAGGTCCGCCGCGGGCTCGACCAGCCGCACACCGCCCACCGTCGACACGTAGACATCCTTCTTCGACAGCTGGTACCCCACCCGCTTCTCCAGCACCGCGAGCAGCATCGCCACCCTGGAGCCGTCCACGCCGTTGGTCACCCGGCGGGGGTTGGGCATCGCGGTGTCGATCACCAGGGCCTGCACCTCCACCGGCAGGGCGCGGCGCCCCTCCATCGACACCGTCACGCAGGTGCCGGACACTGCAGTGGTGCCGCGGCTGAGGAAAAGCCCGCTGGGGTCCGCCACCTCGCTGATGCCGTCACCGGTCATTTCGAAACATCCCACTTCGTCGGTGGAGCCGAATCGGTTCTTCAGGGCACGAACGAACCGCAGGGCGGTGTGCCGGTCGCCCTCGAACTGGCAGACCACATCCACCAGGTGCTCGAGCAGCCGGGGGCCCGCGATGGTGCCGTCCTTGGTGACGTGCCCCACCAGCAGCACGGGCAGGTTGCGGTCTTTGGCGAGCCGGATGAGCGTGGATGCCACCTCGCGCACCTGGCCGGGCTGGCCGGCCTGGCCGTCGTTGAGCGAGCTGGACACGGTCTGCACCGAGTCGATGATCACCAGGTCGGGTTTGACCGCGTCGATCTGACCGAGGATGGTGGCCAGGTCGGTTTCGGCGGCGATATACAGCTCGGGCTGCAGCGCCCCCGTACGTTCGGCGCGCAGGCGCACCTGCGCCACCGACTCCTCGGCGCTCACGTAGAGCACCCGCGACTTGGCCACGGCCGCCTTGGACGCCACCTCGAGCAGCAGGGTGGACTTGCCCACCCCCGGCTCGCCGCTGAGCAGGATGACCGAGCCGGGCACGATGCCGCCGCCCAGGACCCGGTCGAACTCGTTGATGCCCGTCGGCCAGTGCGCCACCGCGGTGGTGTCCACGTGGGTGATCGGCCGGGCGATGCCGGGCCCGCTCACGAACGTGGGAGCGACCGACCGGCTGATACCCGTCTTCTCGGCGGTTTCGACGACGGTGCCCCACTGCTGACACTCACCGCAGCGGCCCGCCCATTTCAGCGTGGTCCAGCCACACTCGGTACAGCGAAAGTTGGAGACGGGTTTAGCCATGCTGCGAGCCTAGCTGCGACCGCCGACACCGCTCATTCGACCAGGGCGTCCTGGGGCAGCCGGTGCGCCACGACGGCGCTGAGCTCGGGCAGGAACGCCTCGGCCCAGATGCGGTAGCCACGGTCGTTGGGATGGAACATATCGTTGGCGACCTGGCTGAACACGCTGCGCCAACCTTCCCGCTTGGTGGTCGCGTGCAGCGGCACCACGGTGAGGCCGTGCTCGGCGGCCACGTCGCGCACGATCTGGTTGGCCACGGCCACCTTGCGTTCGTTGTGCGGCAGATGGAAGCAGGGCAGGTCAGCCACGAGGGCGTGCGGCGGCAGCGCCGCGAACACGGTGCGGATGCCGGATTCGAACCGGGCCGGATCCCACTGGGCGATGTCGTTGGCGCCGATGGCCACAGTGACGAAGTCGGGCTGCAGCTTGGCGAAGCGCGGCAGCTGGTCGCGCACGGCCAGGTCCACGGTGGCGCCGGAGACGCTGAGGTTGATCACCCGCAGGGTCTGGCCGGTCGCCAGCCGGATGTGGTCGGCCAGGATGCCGACGTAGCCACGGTTGGGCGCGCTGGCACCGATGCCCTGCGCGGCGCTGTCGCCGATGGCGACGTAGAGCAGGTCGCCCTTCTCCTTGGCATGCGTGCGCCACCACAGCGAATTGATCGGCAGAGTCTCGTTGAGCTCCGCGGCGTTGGCGGCCAACGTTCGACGGAAGCGCCGGTAGGCGACCGCGCCGGCGGCGCCGATCCCGGCGGTGGTGGCCACGAAGCCGGCGGTGAGGGCAAGAGTGCGGGCAGTGGAGCTGTCGTTTGTCACGTCGAGAGCGTACATCCGGCCTCTGACAGTTTCCCGGATTCGCGCCGGACCCCCTCTCTCAACTACAATCGCTCTCGGTACCGTGTCCGAGCGGCCGAAGGTGCAACTCTCGAAAAGTTGTGTGGGGGAGACTCCACCGTGGGTTCAAATCCCACCGGTACCGCCACAGATACACCCCCTGCTTCCCTCTTTTCCGAGGGAATCAGGGGGTTTTCTTGTCTGCGTTGAGACCTCCGCGCACGGGTGTCGGCCGGAGAAGTCAGAGTGTCCTGAGCCCCGCGAGCAGTAGCTCCATCGCTTCCCGCGATTCTGATGCCCAGAGTGGGCGGTCGTGGGCGGAACTGATGCCGTGCAGCACGACCATCACCGCTCCCACGACCACGTCGCTACGGATGGCCCCCTCGACGGCAGCACGGGTCAGAAGCTCGGCGACGGTCCGCTCGAGTTGAATTCCGCCCTCGGCAAGCACTGCCGGGTCCGGGACTGCTCTGAGCGTGCGCGCCAGGCCCGTGTGGGCCAGCACGTACTCGACGAACCCGCGCAGAAAGGTATCGAGGTTCTCGCCGGCGCTCCGCGTCGGGTCGTGGGCCTGGTCGCAGAGTGAGGCCACTTCGCCCTGATAGACGGCGGCAGCCAATGCCTCTCGTGTGGGGAAATGTCGGTAGAGCGTCCCCACCCCCACGCCGGCGCGCGCCGCGAAATCATCAAAGCGCAGCTGCTCGTCTCGAGCAAACACGTCCCGCGCGGCGGCCACGATCGCGTCCCGGTTGCGGCGGGCATCGGCTCGCAGTGCTCGTTCTCCAGCCACGTGGGACCCTTCCTTGACAAACGGAGGTTATCTCCATATTCTCATATGTGGAGACAGGCTCCATCTTATCGAACGGGCAGGTCATGCGCATTCTGATGTTTGGTCGCGGAGTGATCGCCACGATCTACGGAGGCGTGCTGCACGCCGCCGGTCACGAGGTGGAGTTCTACGTGCGCCCGGGTCGCGCTGCAGAGTACGGGGACGAGGTGCGGCTGGATTGGGTTGACGGGCGCCGCAAGCCGTTCGGCCGTCGGGTGCGTGAGTCGTTCCGGACTCCGTTGCGGGAATCCATTGAACCTGGCGACGGTTTCGACCTCATTGTGCTCAGCGTCGGGCACCACCGTCTTGCGGAGGCGGCCGCGTTTCTCGCTCCCCGACTGGGCGCTGCGACGGTGCTGGTATTCGGCAACGTCTGGGAAGAGCCGCTCGCCGCAATCTCGCCGCTTCCGGCCGATCGGGTGGTGTTCGGGTTCCCGCAGGCGGGCGGCGGTTTTCTTGAGGACGGCGTGCTGTGGGGCGCGCTGCTGCCTTCCGTCGTCATCGGCACTACTGATGTCTCGCCCAGCGTTCGCGAGCAGGAGGTGATGTCCGTCTTCCGGGAGGTAGGTCTCGCCGTGCGGCAGGAGACGGACATGCGAGGGTGGCTGTGGATCCACTTCATCGCAGACGCGGGCATGTTCACACAGGCGATGCGGAGCGGATCGCTCGCGAACATGATCGGAGACCGACGAGCGCTGCGCGAGGCATTCCTGACGGCTCGCGAGCTGCTTCCCGTTCTCGAGGCTCGAGGCGTCGATCTCCGCCGCCACGGCGGCGCACTCCTGCCGTTTCGGCGGCCCCTTCTCGTGGCCGTTGCGCTCGCATGGGCGTCGCGGCTGATCCCGATCGCTCGGCGAAGTCTCGCCGCGCACACCGATCCGTACACCCCGGAAGAACGCGCCGTGACCGACGACACGCTGCGCGAAGCGCGACGGCTCGGTATTCCTACCCCGCGTCTCGAGCGGTGAGCCCGATTCACGCCTGACGGTCGAAGCAGAACAACTCCGCCGATTGCGCCGCATCCGTTTGGCGGGTTCACACCTCTCGCCCGTGAACTGGTTCGCAATCATGGGTACGCTCATTGAGGCGCGTTTGCAGAACCAGTTCACGTGCCGCTCGGCGGTCAATCTCCCGTCGCGCTCAGCTCGAACGTGAAGGAAACACCGTGTCTGACCACGCAAGAATCAAGGGCCACACCGTGACCCGCACCGTGCACGTCGAGGCCTCGCGCGCGAGCGTTTGGGAGGCGCTGAGCGACCCCGAGGTCATGGTCAAGTGGTTCGGAGACGTTGTGCGGTTCACCGCGCTCGAGCCAGGTGCCACCGGTAGCATCGAGTGGGATGACTACGGCAGCTTCCCGATCGAAATCACCGAGGTCGTGCCCGGCGACTCGTTCGGCTTCCGTTGGTCGGGAATCCCCGCCGAAAAGCTCGACGAGTACTCGACGCACGTGCGCTTCTCCCTCGCCGATGCGGGAACCGGGACGGATGTCACGGTGATCGAGTCGGGTTTCGAGACCCTCCCCGGCGGCACCCTCTACCGTCGCGACCGTCTTGAGCAGAACCGAGAGGGCTGGGACGTCGAACTCGACGAGCTCGTGACCCTGCTCGAAGGCTGATCCTCGGGCAGGAGCGAGCAGCCCTGGCTCGAGGCAGGTCGCGGTGTGGTGCACGGTCAGTCGCCCTGGATCACGAGAACCATGATGCCTTGCGGGTCACGGAGGTAGGCGACGCGTTCACCCCAGGGTGTGTCAGTGGGGGCCACGACGACGGCGCCCCCGGCGCCCGGCGCGGCGGCCACGGCCTCCTCGAGGTCGGCCACATAGATGCAGAGGTCGACGCCGTGGCCGGATGCCGGCAGCGGGATTTCTCCGTACATCGCCGGACCGGTGCCCAGCCCCAGCGCGACTGAGGAATCACCGACCCGGAGCGTGACATAGACGGGATCCCCGGTGTTGGGAAACACGTATTCGGTGGTGGCCTGGAAGACAGCTTCGTAGAAGCGCTGAACAGGCCCGATCGCGTCGACATTGATGATGGGGAACAGCTCGCGACGAGTCATAGAGCCGAAGATAACCGGGGGCGCGCTCGAAGACGAGCCGAGCCGCTCGGTCAGGGGCGCGTGCGGGTTCAGAAAAGTTATCCACACAGTGACATTTGCTCACACAAAGCTTCGATATCGGGTTACTCTCACTGCATGTCAACCCTCGCAGATACTTCCGGGCCCGCCGTTTCGCCTACGGGCGACGGGCCTGCTGTGTCCCTGACCGCCGCGGTGCAGGCTGTGGAGGGGCTGGGGGCCTGTAGCACCGACTACGACGCCTTGACGGATGCCGAGCTGCTCGCCGGCCAACGCGATCTCGCCAGGCTCCGTGGCCTCGTGGAGACCCGGTCGGTATGGATGGCGAAGGCGCTCGCACACCGGTCCCGGCCGGAGTTGGGCCAGAAGGGCCTGGCCGCGCGGCAGGGATTCACGTCTCCGGACGAGCTGATCCAGAACATGACCGGGTCGACTCGCAGAGATGCTCTCAAGCTCGTCGACGTGGGCCAGATGCTCGCCGACGCCGAGGCCGCCGAGGCTTCGAAGGCCGACGCGGAAGCTGACGCCGCACTGCGGCTGCTCGAGGAGGGCGACGATCAGAACGACTCCGACACTTCACGGGGCCCGATCGACGAGCCCGGCCGCGTCGACGAGCCCGTGGAGCTGCCCTGGTATTGGCCGATCTCCCAAGCCGTGACTACCGGGACGCTGTCTGTGGATGCGGCCCATGCGATCCGCACCGGCCTGGGCGATGTCGACTCCGTCGTCACCGGCACGGTGCTCGCCGAGGCGGTGAACACCCTCCTCGATGAGGCCCGCACCATGAACGTGGACCGGCTCCTCAAGCGCTCCCGGCGGATGCGCGACGGCCTCGATGAGGCCGGCATCGCCACGCGAGAAAAGAAGGCCTGGGACGACCGCTACCTGCGGATCTGGACAACCGGCACCGGCCAGGTGCACCTGCACGGGTTGTTCCCGCCGGAGCAGGGCGAGTTCATCCTGTCAACCTACGACAGCCTCACCGGCCCTCGCCGCGGCGGAGTGCGCTTCGTCGACCCGGACCGGGCCGCGTGGGCCAAGGCCGTGCAGGACGACCCGCGCAGCACCGAGCAAATTGCCGCCGACACGTTCATCGACCTGCTCAAAGCCGGCACCGAGGTGAACCCGAGCCGGATGCTCGGTGGCCGCACCCCCGCCGTCCGAGTGTTGATTTCCGCGCCCGCGCCCGGTGCCGGCGCCGCTTCTGCCGCACCGGAACCCGCGCCGACCGACATTCTGGTGCCGATCCCGGACGGCACTGGACACGGTTTCATCGAGGGCAGCCCGGCCCCGGTGTGCCGCGAGACCGTCGACCGGTTGATCTGCACATCCGGCACCGTCGAGGTAACCTTCGACGATGGCGGCCAGCCGCTGAATCTGGGCCGGGAAGAACGGGTGTTCACCCAGGCGCAGCGTGTTGTCCTGGCCGCACGCGACGGAGGTTGCCGGTGGGGAGATTGCGATAAGCCACCATCCCGCACCGAGGCGCACCACCTGGAAGAGTGGGTGCGCGACCGCGGGGCGACCGATATCCGAATGGGTCTTCTGCTCTGCAACGCGCACCATCGGTTGCTGCACAACCAGGGCTGGCAAATCTTCGAGAACCGCGGCCGCTACTGGCTGCGGCCACCGGCGTCCGTCGACCCCGGCCAAACCCTCATCGAGCTGCGCGGCAAGAGTGCCGTGGCCGAAGAACGGCAGCCAGCACGTGGCGAGGGAGCCGAGCGTGCGGGAGTCGCTCGAGCTCGCCGCGCTGACTGAGTCCCGCAGCCGTGCCACCGCTGACGACGTTGCCACCCTCTCCACGGTAGGGGCCAATTCTCGGGGTGCGCCGGCGCACCGCTCCGCGCCGGCTCTGACCTAGGCCCTGCCCTTCAGGATCAGGTGCCAGTACACCCACGGCAGGATGTGCCGGTCGAAGACCCAAGCCAGCCGGCGTTCGCGGGCCAGGCCCGGCCAGAACGGAATCGTCGGCTTCGGCTGATAGTGCTCGTCGAACTCGGCGAAGACCACGGTGGACCGCGAGACGGTGAACGGACACACCGAGTAGCCGTCGTACCTCGTGGCTACAGGTTTGCCCGCCAACACCTGGCTCAGGTTCGTGGCCAGCACGAGGGTCTGCTTGCGCAGGGCGCCGCCCGACTTCGAGTTGCGGGTGGCCGCGGCGTCACCCAGCGCCCACACGTTCGGGAACCGGGGATGACGCAGAGTCTCTGGGTCGACCTCGACGAAGCCGCCCGGGTCGCCGGTGGCCGGCAGTAACGTCTGCTTCACCCAGTCTGGAGCCGATTGCGGCGGGACGGCATGCAGGACGTCATAGGTCAGGCTTTCCCGGTGGCCATCAGGCCTGCCGATGACCGCGGTGCGGGCGGCGGCATCCACCGCGACGAGTTCGGAGCCGCTCCTGAGCTCGACGCCGTATTCCGCGATCTTCCGGTCGAGTTCCTGATCGATCAGCGACATTCCGAAAATGGTCGGGTCGGGCACCACCAGGACCACCCTGATGTCGTCGAGGACCCCGATCGCCCGCCAGTAGTCGCAGGCGAGGTACATCGGCTTCTGTGCGGCGCCGGCACAGCTGGCCGGTCCGGCTGGTTGGGTGAAGATGACGGTTCCACGCTTCAGGTCACGCAGCAGCCGCGATGCCTTGGTCGCCAGCCCGAACTCATAGTTGGATGCTCCCGACGGCGATGCCATCGCTTCGGGCAGGCCGGGCACCCGGTCCCAGTCCTTCTGGATTCCCGGGCACACTACGAGGTGCTCGTAGCCGAGTTCCCGCCCGGACGCCAGCAGCACACTATCGGAATCCGGCCGAACGTCCACGACGCGGTCCCTGATCCAGGCGACGCCGCGGGGCATCACCGACGCCTGCGGCCGGATTGCCAGTCGGGAACGCGCCGTGCCGCCGGCCACGTGCGAAAACAGCGGCTGATACTGGTGCTGTTTGCGAGGTTCCACCACCGCAACGTCGTTGACGCCCTGTCGGCGGAGCCTGCCCGCCACCGACAGCCCAGCGTTGCCGCCTCCGATGACCAGCACCCGGTGCCAGGTCGTTGCTGCCTTATTGGGCGTCAGGTCATCCGTCTCCCGCTGCATACGGTGACCATAGACGCGCTGAGTCGTGACCGCCAGTCAGAGGCTCCAGGCAGAGCGTGGCGTCAGGGACGCCCGCGGGCCGCATCGCCCGGTCGAGCAGCGTAGCCATCACGGTGCGGTGCTCGTCCGCATCGACGACAACGGCCCGAGGACCGCCTCGCTCCTTGTGGATCGCTTCACCGGCCCGGCCGGCGGAGGCGTGCGTGGCGCAGCGGTTGCCCCGCCGCCCCGATGGGCGCCCCTGTCCGCTGGCCGAGTCCGTCGAGACTTGGTGAAGGCTGAGCGAGCAGTGCGAAAATGCCGCAGGAGGTCGACTCGGCCTGTCTCAGGCGGCGACGCGCAGGGCCTCGCGCAGGTGGGTGAGGCCCTCGCTGAGCCGGCTGTCCGCGATGGCGGGGGTGACGCCGAGCAGGTCGGCGACCTGCTTGTTGCTGAAGCCGGCGTAGTAGGCGAGGTGAATGGCCTGTTGGTGTTCGGGCGCCAGCGTGTCGATGGCTTCCGTGGCGTTGTCGAGGTTGAGTGTAGGAGTGAACATGCGAGGTGAACTTTTCGTTATGACGTGTGAAGGCGGCGCGCAGCATTGCGTGCGCCGTATTTCGAACAGCGTGGGTGGTCGACCGTAAATCCCGATCGAGGTGTGCAAACGGGTACTAGCCGTTCGAACGGTGTGCGGCTCCGGCCATGGATTGGGGCAGCGGAGGGGTCGGATCGTGATAAAGATCGACGCGCAACTGCCAACACTAGCACATCCGTTCGGGTGCGCGACCAGGGGAGTCGGTGCACCCGCAGCCTAGGGCAGGCCGAGCAGCCGCAACCCGGCGGCCGCCGCAGCGCCCACGATGACCACGACAAGGAACGGCGCCTTCAGCCACAGGGCCACGGCGGCTGCCACAAGCGCTCCCAGCCTGGAGTCGAGCACCAGCTGCTGGCCGGTCGCCACGGTGTTGGCCAGCGTGAGGGAGGCCAGTAGCCCGATGGTGAGGGTGCCGGCCACCCGGGCCACTCGCGGATTCTCCAGCCACTTCCTGGGCACGAGGTAACCCACGAGCTTCGTGAGGAATCCCACGACGCAGGCGACGATGATCCAGAACCACAGCGTCATGAGGCGGCCGTCCGGTCGGAACCGTCGGACCGCGGGTATGGATCGATGTCGGGTTCCAGGCCCTCGCCCTCGGAGCCGGACCGGTACCCGAACCAGCCGATGGCGGCGGCGACAACGGCCGCCACCAAGATGGGCACGCCAGGGGGCACGAACGGCACGGCGAGGATCGTGGCCAGGGCGGAGACCACGGCGATGGCGGCGGCCTCCCGTGAGCGCAGCCGCGGCCAGAGCAGGGCCAGGAACGCGGCGACAGCTGCACCGTCCAGGCCCCATTGCTTGGGGTCGCCCAGGGCGTCCCCGGCCAGCGCGCCCACCAGGGTGAACAGGTTCCAGAGCACGAAGATGCCCACGCCGGCCACCCAGAAGCCGCGCGTCTGCTCGACGGGGTCGGTCTGCCCGGTGCTGGTGGCCAGGGACTCGTCGATGGTGACGTGGGCCGCGGCCGGGCGTCGCCAGCCGGTGGGGTGAAGCAGCACATTCATCTGCATGCCATAGACCGCATTGCGGATGCCCAGCAGGGCCGCGGCGCTCGCGGCGGCAACCGGGGTGCCCCCGCCGGCGATCACACCGATGAACGCGAACTGCGACCCGCCGGAGAACAGCAACAGGCTCAGCGCCTGGGTCTGCCAGACATCCAGCCCGGAGGCGACGGAGAGGGCGCCGAAGGAGATGCCGTAGAGCCCGGTGGCCACGGCGATCGACAGGCCGACCCGGGCTCCGGGGGACTGGCGCAGCGGGGTGGACACGTAGGCGACTCTAGCGGAGGGCCGCCGGAGAGCCGTGGGGCGCATCCGCGCCGAAGCGGGAGCTCCCAACGGCAATCGTCACGCGGGTTAGATGACCTGCCAGGCCGGCTTGTTCGCGTAGGCGTAGCGGTAGTAATCCAGGTTGGTCAGACGCGAGGCCGCGGCCTCGTCGATGAGCACGGTGACGTTCGGGTGCAGCTGGATGACGGAGCCCGGGCTGCTCGAGGAAACCGGTCCCTCCACGGCGCCCGCGATGGCTTCGGCCTTCTCCTCGCCGAAGGCCAGCAGGATCAGGTGGCGGGCGCGGCGGATGGTGCCCAGGCCCTGGGTGAGGCAGTGGATGGGTACATCGTCGGGCGACAGGAAGAATCGGGCGTTGTCGGCGCGGGTCTTCTCGGTGAGCGTCTTCACCCGGGTGAGCGAGGCGAACGACGAGCCGGGTTCGTTGAAGCCGACGTGGCCGGTGCGGCCGATGCCGAGGATCTGCACGTCGACGCCGCCGGCGGCGCGGATGGCCGCCTCGTAGTCGGTGCCGGCGGTCTCGAGGGTGGCCAGGTCGCCGTTGGGCACCCTGATGTTGCCGGGGGTGAGGCCCAGCGGCTGCACGGCGTCGCGGGTGATCACGGCGCGGTAGCTCTCCGGGTGGCCGGCGGGCAGACCCACGTATTCGTCGAGCGCGAAGCCACGCACCCGGGAAACGTCGAGGGGGTCGGAGCGGAACGACTCGGCGAGGGCGTTGTACAACGACATCGGCGTTGAGCCGGTGGCCAGGCCGAGGACGGCATCCGGTTTCTGGCTGATCAGTCTTCTGATCGATGCGGCGGCGAGAACGCCGGCGTCGGTCTCGGACTCGAGGACGACTACTTCAGCCAAGGGATGCTCCAGGTGCGACTAGTGGGATGGTGCGGGTGTCGTGCGGTTGTGCCGGTCTGCCGGCGGTCGGAGGCTGCGCCCCCGACCGCCGGGTGATGAAACGGGTCGAGCTAGACGGTGGTCGAGGTGGAGTCGGCGTTGCCGCCCAGCTGGATATCGTCGTCGCCGCGGCCCGGGGTCTTCAGGTTCCAGCGGCGGATCACGAACCGGAACAGGAAGTAGTAGATCGCCGCGTAGGCCAGCCCGATGGGGATCAGCAGCAGCGGTTTCTCGGCAAGGCCGAAGTTGAGGATGTAGTCGAAAGCGCCGGCGCTGAAGCTGAAGCCGTCCCGAATGCCCAGGAAGTTGACCAGGGCGAGCGACGTGCCGGTGAGCACGGCGTGGATGGCGTAGAGCGGGAAGGCGACGAACATGAACGAGAATTCGAGCGGCTCGGTGACACCGGTGAGCATGGCGGTGAGGGCGCCGGAGAGCATGATGCCACCGACGATCTTCTTCTGCGACGGCTTGGCCTCGTGCCAGATGGCCAGGGCGCCGGCCGGAAGGGCGAACATCATGATCGGGAAGAAGCCGGTCATGAACGAGCCGGCGGTGGGGTCGCCGGCGAAGAAGCGGTGCAGGTCGCCGGTGGCGCCGTTGTAGTCGCCGAGCACGAACCACATCACCGAGTTGAGGATGTGGTGCAGGCCCACCGGGATGAGCAGCCGGTTCGAGGTGCCGTAGAGAAAGCCACCCCAGACGTCATTGGAGCTGACGAACGAGCCGAACGCGGTGAGTCCGCTGCTGAAGCCCTGGTAGGCGAAGCTGAGGAGCACGCCGAGGATGAGGGCAACGACGGCGGTGATGATCGGCACGAACCGGCGGCCGCCGAAGAAGGCCAGGTAGTTCGGCAGTTTGATGCGGTAGAACTTCTGCCACAGGATGGCGGCGACCACGCCCATGAGAATGCCGCCCAGGACGTTGTAGTCCACCACGACCTGTTCGGCGCCCTTGGCGGGCAGGCCCATCACGAAGGGGGACATGGCCTTGCCGACGTTGGTGAAGACGAGGTAGCCCACCACGGCGGCCAGGGCTGTGGAGCCGTCGGCCTTCTTGGCGTAGCCGATCGCCACACCGAGCGCGAAGAGCAGAGCGAGGTTGTCGAACAGGGCGCCGCCGGCTGCGGCGATCACGGCCCCGCCGGTCTCGAAGCCTGGAATGGCGCCCAGCAGGTCGGGCTGGCCGAGGCGCAGCAGCAGGCCGGCGGCGGGAAGGGCGGCGATCGGCAGCATGAGGCTGCGACCGACGCGCTGGAGTTGGGCGAGGCCCGGGATTTTTCGTCCCGTTCCGGCATCTACGGTGGTGCTGGACATGGATTCCTCCTGTGGTGCTCTGTTGTGTCTTGTGGACGATCGAATGGTGCGTGCGGCTGAAGGCCTGAAAGAGGGCATGCCGGCGCTGCCGATGAGCTCGGCGGGCCACCCGGGTCGGGCTGGGCAGGCTGACTTACAGTTCGTGGTTGAGGTCGAGGGTCATGTGGATCTGGTAGCGGTCACCCCGATACCAGGAGGTGACGTGCTCAACGGGAGTGGACCCCGCCGATGACGTGCGGCGGAAGACCAGGAGGGGTACGCCGGCGGCGATGCCGAGGGGCTCGGCGAGCGCGGCATCCGCGGGCTCGGCCCAGGCGGTCTGTTCGGCGTGGTCGATGCGCAGGCCGTATTCGGTCGCGAAGGTGGCGTAGAGCGAACGGGTGAGGTCCTGGCGGCCGAGATCAGGCAGCAGGCCGGCGGGGTAGTAGCCGCGTTCGAAGGCCATCGGGGTGCCGCCGGCGAGCCGCAGGCGTTCCACCTGCTGCACCTGGGCCCCGGCCTTCAGGCCCAGTGCGGCGCGCACCTCGAGCGGCGCCTCGATCAGCGTCGAGCCCATCACAATCGTGGCCGGCACCAGGCCGCGTCGGCGCATGTCTTCGGTGAAGGAGGCCAGGTGCAGGTCGCTCTGCACGCGTTCGCCGGTGACGAAGGTGCCCTTGCCCTGGATGCGGTAGAGCACCCCCTCGTCCACCAACTGGCGGATCGCTTCGCGCACCGTCGACCGGCTCACGCCGTACTTGGCCATGAGCTTGCGCTCCGGCGGGATGGCGGCGTGCGGCGCCAGGTCGGTCTCGACTCGTTCGAGCAGGATCTTGCGCAACTGAACGTGTTTGGGCACGGCACCGCTGGCGAGGACCGGGCTGTCGTCGAGCTCTGTCACGACTGCGCCACCTTTCTGGTTTGGGGGGATCCGGTGCGGACCGAATGAGGTTTCTGTGATCTAGCTGGCAACCAACCGGACCACTTCCGCTTTGTGGTCCGTACTGGTACGGTCCAATTACTCGATAATGAGGGTGCGGTGGTCCGTTTGTCAAGGGCTGGCCCGCATGGGCTTCTCGCCGACGAGAGCCTCCTTCCCGACCGCTCAACCCCACAACGTAATCAAGAACCGAGGAGTAACTAATGAGTAGCAAGGCAGAGCAGATCCTGGCCGGCCTCGGCGGCAGCGACAACGTCGTCGACATCGAGGCGTGCATCACCCGGCTGCGCACCGAGGTGACCGACCCCGCGCTGGTCAACGAGGCGGCGCTCAAGGCCGCCGGCGCGCACGGCGTTTTCAGGTCCGGCACCATCGTGCAGGTCATCGTCGGCCCCGAGGCCGAGAACCTCGCCGACGACATCGAGGACCTGCGGTGACCCTGCCCGACCTCGTTGTGCTCGCCCCGGTACCGGGCCGCGCCGCCGACCTCACTGAGGTGCCTGACCCCACCTTCGCCCAGGCGATCGTGGGACCGGGCGCTGCCATCGACCCGCCCCACGCCGTCGTCGACGCCATCGCGCCGATCAGCGGCAAATTGCTCAAAGTCTTCCCGCACGCTTACGTGATCGTCGCCCCGAGCGGGGTCGGCGTGCTGGTGCACCTCGGCATCGACACCGTGCAGCTGAAGGGCGAGGGGTTCACCCTGCGCGCCCAGCAGGGCGACACCGTCACCGCCGGCGATGTGATCGTCAGCTACGACGTTCCCGCCATCGTCGCGGCCGGCCGGGAGCCGATCGTGCCCGTCATCGTCCTGGAGCGGAAGGCAACCGACATCACCCTGGCCGACAAGGTGGCCGCCGGTGCCGCCGTTCTGGCCGGAGACGCCTTCCTCACCGTCAATCGCTGATCCGTTCCCTACCTTGGAGGCCCTCGCATGACTGCGTTGAATACCCGACCCGTCGTCGCGCCCAGCGCAGCCGCAGCGTCGTTCACCGGCGACGCCGGACCGGGTACCGACACGGCACTGCTGATCCATGCGGGAACCGTGATCCTGCCGGGCAGGGAACTCTCACCCGGCTGGGTTGAAGTACAGAACGGGTGCATCGTCGACGTCGGCGCCGGGGAACCGCCTCGCCCGGCGGATGTGGTGCTGCCGGAGGCCGTGCTGGCTCCCGGCTTCGTCGACGCCCACAACCACGGCGGCGGCGGCGTCAGCTTCAACGATCCGGACACCAGAGCGGTCGCCGCCCGGATCATCCAGACCCATCTTGGTCACGGCACCACCACCATGATGGCCAGCCTGGTGACGGCCCCCCTCGACGAGATGGAAGGTCTGGTGCGTGCGCTCGCCGTACTGGTGCACGAGGGTCTGCTTGCCGGCATCCACCTGGAAGGCCCGTGGCTGAGCCCCCGACACCGTGGCGCGCACGCCGAGGAGCTCCTGCGGATGCCGGATGCGGCCAGCATCGACACCCTGATGAGTGCCGGCGGCGGTGCCGTGCGCATGGTCACCATCGCGCCGGAACTCGACGGCGGCCTCGCCGCGGTGGCCCGCATCGTGGAATACGGCGCTGTCGCCGCGATCGGCCACACCGACGCCGATTACACGCTCACCCAGGCCGCGATCGCGGCCGGCGCGACCGCCGGCACCCACGTCTTCAACGCCATGCGTCCGCTGCACCACCGCGAACCTGGCGCGGCGCTGGCCCTGCTGCAGAACCCCGCGGTGTTCGCCGAGCTGGTCGCCGACGGCGTGCACCTGCACCCCGCCGTGGTGCGCCTCATCTCTGAGAGCCCCGCACGCCCGGTCTTCGTGACGGATGCGATGGCCGCGGCCGGCGCGGAGGACGGCGACTACAAGTTGGGCGCCCTGGATGTGCGCGTGGCCGACGGCCAGGCCAGGCTGAGTGATGGCACCATCGCCGGCAGTGTGCTCACCCTGAGCCACGCGGTGCGGTACGCCGTTCTCACCGCCGGGGTGCCGCTGCCACTGGCGATCCGCGCGGCCAGCCAGAACCCCGCCGACCTGCTCGGCCTGGACGATCGGGGCCGCATCCAGCCCGGCCTTCGGGCCGACCTGGTGCTGCTCGACCCGGCCCTGCACGTGCTGGCCACCCTGCACGAGGGTTCCTGGGTCTAGGCTCGCGGCGTGAGTGACATCTTGAGACGCCGCCTCCGCGCCCTGCCCGACTTCCCCTCCGATCTGCCCGGATTCGACCCGGCCACCGCGCCGGCCGACCCGACCGAACTCTTCCTCGGCTGGCTCGACGAGGCGCTCGCCGCCGGGGTGCGGCAGCCGCACGCCTTCAGCCTCGCCACCGTCGGCGCCGGCTCCGGGGGAGCGGCCGGAGTGCCCTCGTCGCGGATGCTGATCCTCAAGGACCTCGACGCCGACGGCTGGCAGTTCGCCTCAGCCCGCACCTCCCGTAAGGGCCGTGAACTGGCGGCCAACCCGCAGGCGGCGATGAACTTCTACTGGTCCCAGCTGGGTCGCCAGGTGCGGCTGGTCGGCCCGGTCGTCGAACTCTCCATCGAGGCCTCCGCCAGGGACTGGGCCGCCCGCCCCGCCGCCGACGAAAGCACCAACCCGGCCTGGCAGCTCTACGCGCTGCGCCCGACCGAGGTCGAGTTCTGGCAGGCCAGCGCCGACCGGCACCACATTCGCCACCGTTACGACCTCCCCGCTGAGGGGCCAGCGCTCAGGGTTCACTCAGGGTAAAGCCAGGGTTCGTCCCGATGCCGCGGCGCGGAAGCCGGAGCACACTGGGGATCGACCCCAGCGCGCCCGCGCTGCCGACCGTAAAGGACTGGCATGACAACCCCGACGCTCTTCTCGAACCACCCGGCGCGCTCGCTTCAGGCGCCGCCGGCATCCGTGATCGCGTACGCCAGGGGACTGGTGAAGACCTACGGCTCCGGCGACACCGAGGTGCGGGCTTTGGACGGCATCGACGTGGACTTCGCGCGGGGCGAGTTGACGGCCATCATGGGCCCGTCGGGCTCGGGCAAATCCTCCCTCATGCACTGCATGGCGGGCCTGGACACCGTCACGGCCGGCACCGTGGTGGTCGATGACCAGAACGTGGGCCGCATGTCCCAGCGCCAGCTCACGGCGCTGCGGCGCACCCGGCTCGGATTCATCTTCCAGGCCTTCAACCTCATTCCCACCCTCACCGCGGCCGAGAACATCACCCTGCCGCTGGACATCGCCCGGCGTCCGGTGGACCGCGCCCACTTCGACGCCGTCGTGGCAGCGGTCGGCCTGCAAGACCGGCTGCACCACCGGCCCAGCGAGCTCTCCGGCGGCCAGCAGCAGCGGGTGGCCTGCGCGCGCGCCCTCGTGGCCCAACCGGCCGTGGTGTTCGCCGACGAGCCCACCGGAAACCTCGATTCGAAATCCGCCGGCGACCTGCTGACGTTCTTGCGCGGCTCGGTCGACGACCTCGGCCAGACCGTGGTCATGGTCACCCACGACGCGAGGGCGGCCGCCTACGCGCACCGGGTGCTCTTCCTGGCCGACGGCCGGCTCGTGCACGAGCTCACCGACCCCAGCCAGGCCTCGGTGCTCGATGTGATGCGCTCGCTCGGCGACGAGTCCGATGCCGAGTCCGATGCCGGCTCGGGCACCGGTTCCGCTCCCACCGGATCGGCCCAGCGATGACCAGGGTCGCCCTTCGCGGTATCCGCGCCCATTTGGTGCGGTTTCTCCTGTCGCTGCTCGCCGTGACCCTCGGGGTCGCCTTCGTGGCTGGCACGTTCTCGCTGCGCACCATGATGGGCTCCACCTTCTCGGGCATCGTCGCCAGCTCCACCCAGGGTGACGCGTACGTGCGCGGCAGTGAACCCGCGGCCAGCGCCAGTGACAACGGCAGTTCCGCCGGCGACGTGCGCGAACCCGTGCCGGCGGCGCTGGCCCAGACCATCGAGCGGGTCGACGGCGTGCGGCTGGCGCTGCCGGCGATCTCGGGCCCGATCGTGCTCGTCGGTGCCGACGGTACCGCCGTCGTGAGCACCCAGGCGCCGAGCTTCGGTATGGCGCTCTACCCCGAGGAAACCTCCGACTTCGTCACCGGTCACGCGCCCATCGGCGCGGGCGAGGTCGCTCTGGAGTCCGCCACCCTGGAGTCGTCTGGCCTCGCCGTCGGCGACGACACCACGGTGGTTCTCTCCGGAATGCTGGAAACCGTCACGGTCGTCGGTGAGGTGTCGCTGGGCGCCCCGATGGCCGGCGCCACCATCGTCTACCTCGATGTGGCCACGGCTACGGCGGCCTATGCCGCAGACGGCATGGTGGCCAGCATCGACGTCTACGGTGACGACGGGGTGGACGAAGAGACGCTCGTGGCCGGCATCGACAAGGCGCTGGGCGCTGCCGGGGCCGCGGATGTCGAAACAGTCAGCGGCGCCGATATGCGCGCAGAGGCCACGGAAGACATCAATGCCATGCTCGGATTCGTCCAGACGTTCATGCTGGTCTTCGCCGGTATCTCACTGTTCGTGGGTGCCTTCATCATCTCCAACACCTTCGCCATGTCGGTGCAGCAGCGGATGCGCGAATTCGCCCTGTTGCGCGCACTCGGCGCCTCACCGGGGCAGGTGTTCGGCTCCATCCTGATCCAGGCAGCGCTGGTGGGTCTGGCCGGCTCCGCGCTGGGCATCGCCGCCGGCCTCGGCCTGGTGTCACTGGTGCGTCTTGCGGTGGCGCAGATCGGCATGAACCTCTCCGGAAGCATCCCGTTGGACGCCGCCACCGTGCTGACCTCTCTGCTCGTGGGCACGCTGGTGAGCATCGCGGCAGCCGCGCTGCCCGCCCGCCGGGCCGCCCTCGCCGCACCGGTCGAGGCCATGCGTGACGCCGGTGGTGCCCGGTCCAAGTCGCTCCGGCTGCGTGGCATCGTGGGGTACGTCCTCACCGTTGCCGGCGTCGCCGGGCTCGTCCTGGCCTGGTCCCGGCCCGACCCCGACGGCCCCGCGCTGCTCGGGCTCGGCGCCACGGCGCTCGTGCTCGGTGTGCTGGTGCTCTCCCCGGTCATCGCCCGGTATTCCCTGAGCGCCCTGGCCGCCGTCTTCGTGGTCGCGTTCAAACCGCTCGGCCGGTTGGCCAGGGGCAACGTCATCCGCAACCCGCGGCGCACCGCGAACACCGCAGGGGCGCTCATGATCGGCATGGCCCTGGTCGGGGCGGCGTCGGTGCTCGCGGCTTCGGCCACGGTCTCCACCCGCGCGATCGTCGACGACGGTTGGATCGCCGACTTCTCGGTGCAGTCGGCCGTCGAGGCGGTTCCGGTCGGTGCGGTGGCGGACCTGCGCGCCCTGGCCACTGTGGAGTCGGTGGACGTGCTCCGGTACGGCCCGGCGATGCTGACTCAGGATGCCGGCGGGTCCACCGAGGAACGCTCGCTCCTCGTGGTGGCCATCCCTCCAGAGTCGATCGGGCACACCCTCGACTTCGACGCCGTCGCCGGCACCCTCGACTCGTTCGACGATGGTGAGGTCGCCGTGCAGCAGGGGGTTGCCGACGACCACGACTGGCAGGTCGGCGACGACGTGACGTTCACGACGGCGACGGGGGAGGCATCCGCCCGGATCGGGGCCATCGTCGACACCGCCCTGATCGGTGCGCCGATCATCATGCCCGACGACGCCTTCGACACGATCGTGCCGCCCTCGCAAACCGTTGTCGACTCGCTGCTCGTCACCACGGCGGCCTCGTCGACGTCGGCCGAGGTGCGCGCCGACGTCACCGCTGCGGTGGCACCCTACGTGGTGCTCTCGGTGCTCGACAAGGAGGAGTTCGCCAGCCAGCTGGCCGGGCAGGTCGACCAGATCCTGGGCATCCTCTACGCGATGCTGGCGCTGTCGATCATCATCGCCATCCTGGGCATCGTGAACACCCTGGCGCTGTCGGTGATCGAACGCACCCGCGAGATCGGCCTGATGCGCGCCGTCGGCCTCGGTCGCCTGCAGCTGGCCGGCATCATCACCATCGAATCGGTGCTCACTGCGGTGTTCGGCACCGTCGTCGGCATGGTCGTCGGGGTCGGGATCGCCTCGGTGATGCCGGCGGTGTTCACCGAGGTCGGGCTCACCGAGCTCGCGGTTCCCTGGGCGCAACTCGGCTCGATGCTCGGGGTCGCCGCCCTGGTCGGCGTGCTGGCGGCCCTGTGGCCGGCGATCCATGCGGCCCGGCTCCCCGTGCTCGACGCCGTGGTGTCCGACTGAGCCGGAACCTCCCGCGGCGCTACTGGGCCGGGCCGCCTTGCGGCGCCCGGCCCAGGCTCGGTCAGCCCGCCGCGGCGCGGGTGCGGCGGGCGTTCTCCTTCTTGATCGCGTCGACCAGTTCGGCCTTGGTCATCGAGGAGCGGCCGGTGATCTTCAGCCGCTTGGCCAGGTCCTGCAGGTGCGCCTTGGGAGCATTCGCGTTCACTCCCTCTTCGGTGCCGGCTGGGCTGTCGACCCCACCCGCCGCCTTGGCATCGGACGGACCGGATTCGGCCTTCTTCTCCCAGTGATCGCCCACCTTTTCGTACTCGTGTTTGAGCGCGGCGAAAGCGGTGCGGTGGGCACGCTCGCCCTCACCGTAGCTCTCGACCGCGGAGTCGTGAGCCTTGGACCAGATCGCCTGGGCGTGCTGGGGGGAGCGCGCCAGGGTCGAGGGCAACTCTTCTGAGGCGGGCATGACGGATCCTTTCTGACCGGGAGACCTGGATGCTGGTCACGGTAGGCGAGGGCTCTCGCCGTTGCAAGAGGTTGGCACGGCGATCCGGGCGGTGCGTTGGGTGTGTGGGAGTGTTGGCGCATGGGGAACGTGCGCGGCTCAGTGGGGTCGATGATGGCGGCGACGCTGATATCCCGGGCGCTGGGCTTTCTCAAGACGATCCTCTTGGTGGCTGCCATCGGCGGCACCAGCGCCGCGATCGGCGGTCAGGCATTCGAGATCGCCAACACGGCCCCCACCTACCTCTTCGCCTTGATAGCCGGGGGTGTGCTCGGCGCTGTGCTCGTTCCGCAAATTGTGCGGAACCTGAGCGACGGCTCCGTCGGGCAGGACAACACCGACCGGCTCCTGACAATTGTTCTGGTCGGCGGAGCCATAGCTGCCGTCCTGATCACCCTGAGCGCTCCGGCCATCGTCTGGATTTATGCATCCACCTGGTCGCCGCAATGGCGAGACCTCGCAACGTCCATGGCGTACTGGTGCTTGCCTCAGATCTTCTTCCTCATCGCCTTCGCGGTACTGTCGCAGGTCCTCAATGCGCGGGGAGTCTTCGGTGCGCCAGCGTGGGCGCCGGCGATCTCCAACGTGGTGGGAATCGCCGGGATCCTGCTCTTTCTGCTCGTGATGCCGTCCGGGTTGGGGGACGTTGACTCGTGGAGCCCTGCGATGGTCGCGGTCCTCAGCGGCTCTGCCACTCTGGCGATCGCGATCCAGAGCGCCCTCCTTGTGATTCCCCTACGCAGAATCGGATTCAAGCTTCGCTTCCGCTGGGGATTCAGCGGTCTGGGAAAGATGTCGAGATTGGCGGGCTGGACATTCCTGGGAGTGATGGCCGGCCAGGCCGCGTACCTGGTCACCGCCAATGTCGCCAACAGCGCCGGCGAGACCCTGCATGAGCTGAGCATCGACGGACCGAGTCTGAACTCGCTGTCGATCGCTTACCTGCTGATGCTCCTGCCGCATGGGATCATTGCGGTGTCCTTGACCACTGCGCTGTATACCCGGATGAGTGGACATGCCGCGCGGCACAACATCGCCGAGACCGAATCACTTTCCAGCCTGGCCGCGAAGCCGGTGGCCTACATCTCGATTGCTGCGGCCGCGGGATTCGCCGCCTTTGGTCCGCTGATCACCACGGTGCTCTTCTTCGGCAATCCGGTCATCGGTCAGGTGCTCCAGGTCCTGGCGATCGGGCTTGTCGGGTTCAGCCAGGCCTACGTGCTCAACAGAACCTCGTTTGCCGTGCAGGACGCCCGCGGCCCGTTCCTCACCCAGCTCGTGATCGCTGTGCTTTCTGCGACCGGGGCCGCTGCGTCCGCGCTATTTCTGCCGCCGGAGCTCGCGGTGATGGGCATCGCGGCCGGAATCTCGATCGCAAACCTCGCGGGCTGGCTGACGGCTCATCTGGCGCTGCAGCGGAAGTTCCTGACGCTCGGACATGTCCCCGTTGGCCGACACCAGGCGAATCTCGGATACGTCAGGCTCGTCTTCGCGGGTCTCGCCAGCTTCGCCGTCGGCTGGATGGCGGTGACCTACACGGGCATACCCGCTGGCTTGGGCGGCCAGGTATTTCTCCTTGGTTCCGCGGGAGCCGCAGCGATGGGTGTTTTTGCAGCGATCAGTTGGCTGCTTGGCGACCGGACGTTGGTCAACCTACGCCGCAGATAAGCGGCGCGCCGCCCTTCCAGTCAAGCCCGCGATTCAACAGAAGGTGCCCCGGCCGAAGCCGGGGCACCTGTAAAGCCGCGCGGAGCGCGGCGCTACAAAGCTAGAGCGTGATCAGCCCGGAGGTCGTGTCGCGCGCAGCGGTGAAGCGTGCGGAGACGTTCTCCCAGTCGGTGACGGTCCAGAACGCCTTGACGTAGTCGGCCCGCACGTTCTGGTAATCGAGGTAGTAGGCGTGCTCCCAGACGTCGAGCATGAGCAGCGGAACGATGCCGGCGGGCAGGTTGCCCTGCTGGTCGTAGAGCTGCACGATGATGGGCTGCTGGCCCAGGGTGTCCCAGGCGAGGATCGACCAACCGGAGCCCTGCACGCCCATGGCGACAGCGGTGAAGTGCGCCTGGAACTTCTCGAACGAACCGAAGGTGTCGTCGATGGCGGCGGCGAGTTCGCCCGTGGGCTTGTCGCCACCGTTGGGCGACATGTTGGTCCAGAAGATGGAGTGGTTGACGTGGCCACCCAGGTTGAACGCGAGGTCCTTCGACAGCTTGTTGACGAAGGTCAGGTTGCCGGACTCGCGAGCCTCGGCGAGCTGGTCGAGAGCGGCGTTGGCGCCCGTCACGTAGGCCTGGTGGTGCTTGCTGTGGTGCAGTTCCATAATGCGGCCGCTGATAGCGGGCTCGAGGGCGGCATAGTCATAGGTCAGCGTGGGAAGCGTGTATGCGGTCATCCGCTTACGATATCGTCTCAAGTGCACTTGAGATCAAGGAGAAGCGTCGTGTCAGAGCACTTGTCCAGCAATGATCTCCTGCCGATCGGGCAGGTGGCGGCCCGCGCCGGGGTGCCGGTCTCCACGGTGCGGTACTACGAGTCCCTGGGCCTCATTCCCGCGGTGCGTTCCGCCGGCAACGCCCGGCTGTTCCCGCGGCACGTGCTGCGCCGCATCGCCCTGATCCAGGTGTCGGTGCGCTACGGGATCTCCCTGGCCGAGGTTGCCGGCATTCTCAAGGACCTGCCGGATAGTCGTCCGCCCAGCCGCGCCGAGTGGAACACCATCTCCGCCACCTGGGGTGAGCACCTCGCCCGCCAGCAGGCCGTTCTCGAGCGGATGCAGGCCGAGCTCACCGGCTGCATCGGCTGCGGCTGCCTGTCGCAGACCCGCTGTGCCGTCGTGAACTCAGGCGACCGGCTGCGCACCGACGGCGCCGGTCCGCGGCGGGTGCTCGACTCGCCGGAATCCGTGGGAGCGGAATAATCCAGGCCGCCCGGTGTTGATCTGGGTAACCGACGGAAGGGAGCCAGCATGAAGGTGCGTAATTCACTGGGTTCGATGAAGAAGATGCAGGGTTCGCAGACGGTGCGGCGCCACGGGCGCACATTCGTCATCAACAAGCTGAACCCACGATTCAAGGCTCGTCAGGGGTAGTTCCCGGCAACAGCGGCGGCACGTGTGATCCGGCCGATCCGCGTTCCAGCCGCACTCGAGTCGGCATTTCCAGCCCACTTGCGAATGGCCCCGGCATCAGCCGGGGCCATTCCCGCGTTTAACGCCCGCTAGAGCAGGCTGGTCACGTCGCGGGCCGCGGTCATCAGCACCGGGGCGTAGGACTCGAGCTTCTCCCGCGGCACGAGCGGCGCGATGGTGGTGATGCCGATGCCGCCGACGAGGTTCTGCTGGGCGTCGAAGACCGGAACGGCCATACAGCGGATGTGCTCCTCGTTCTCCTGGTCGTCGATCGAGAAGCCGCGGTTGCGCACGAGCCGACCGTCGGCGAGCAGCGCGGCCACATCGGTGATCGTGTATTCGGTCCGGGTGTGCAACCCGGTGCGGGCGGCATAGCTGCGCACCTCGCTCTCGGAAAGGTGGGCGAGAATCGCCTTGCCGATGGCCGTCGAGTGCAGCGGAATCTGACCGCCCACTCTGGACGCGATCTGGATGGGCTTGGTGTCTTCGATCTTCTCCACGTAGGTGGCGAAATCCCCCGTGCGCAGGGCGAAGTGGATGGTGTTGTGCACGTCGGCCTGCAGCCGTCTCAGCCGGTCGCCGATCATGTCGGCGTCGTCGGGGGAGGCGGTCAGCTTGAGCGCGAGCAGGCGCAGCGACCGCCCCGGGGCGTAGCTACCATCCGAGCGTCGCGAGACGTAGCCGCTGTCGATGAGCTCGCTGAGCAGGCGGAAGACGCTGGTCTTGGCGAGCCCGGTTTCCTTGACGAGGTCGCTGAGCCGGTGGGTGTCACCCGGGTTCGACACGGCCTCAAGCACCCGCAAGAGCTTCTGCGCGGCATTGTCTTTCGTGGTCTTGACCGACGTGTCGTCGATATCGCTCGCAAACGTTTGTGCCATGTGTCCCACCGTAGAAAATGACGTTCTGTCTTACGGACCATTTAACCACGGTTATGGAATCACCGCGGCGATTAGAGTTCCGCGTCCCGGCATTCAATGTCGTCGGACCCTTGACAATTCCGGATTCATCGGGGTGCCACCCCCAGTTGGGGCCTGAGGCAAATTGACGACCATGAGAAGTTGCCAATTCGATCCGACCGTGGCTATGGTGAGTTCATGTGACGGACTTAGGTTCTGTCAGGCGGAACAGCGGAGAACTAACCCGGCTGATTCTCAACGAGGAGGAAACGATGAAGGCACCTGCGGATGAACTGGTTTCACCGGTAACGAACGACCTCACCTTGCCTGCGGGCATCCGGATGGTGACGGGTCACGGCGACCTGCCGGCCGTCGAGGTCGCCCTGCCCGCTGCGACCGCCCTCGTCTACCTGCACGGCGCCCACGTCGCCCAGTGGACTCCGGCCGGGCAGAAGCCCGTGCTGTGGATGAGCGAGCACAGCGCCTTCTCGCCCACCGCGGCCCTCCGCGGCGGCATCCCCGTGTGCTTCCCGTGGTTCGGACCGAACCCCACCGACTCCACCGCCCCCAACCACGGCTGGGCCCGCATCTCGCCGTGGACCCTCACCGCGGCCGTCGTCGTCGGCGCCGATGCGGTCCTCACCTTCGAACTCGCCGGCGCGCACCGCGACGCGGCCGGCGTGGCCCAGCCCGTGTCTCTGCGCTACACGATCACCATCGGGGCCACGCTCGCGCTCGCCCTCACCGTGCAGAACGACGGCACCGCGCCAGTGTCGGTGGAGGCCGCCTTCCACACCTACTTCGCCGTCGGTGATGCCCGCCAGACCCAGCTGCTCGGCCTCGCCGACCTGCCCTACCTCGACCGCACCGTCACGCCGCCGATCACGGCCAGCTCGGCCCTGCCTGTGGCCGTCGTCGGTGCCGAGATCGACAGGGTCTACCCGATGCCCCGCGTCGTGACCATCGACGACGTCCAAAACGCACGCCGAATCCTGGTGGGCGACACCGACGCGGCCCAGACCGTGGTGTGGAACCCGGGCGTCGCCAAGGCCGCCGCGATGGGCGACTACGGCGACGCCGAGTGGAGCCAGACCGTCTGTGTCGAGGCCTGCAACGTGCGCGACCAGGCCATGGTCCTGGCTCCCGCCGGCAGCCACCGGATGGGCGTCACCATCACGCTCGCACCGCAGAACACCCCGAACGACCAGACAACAGAGGAACCGACCGTCATGGAACGACTGACCAGTGCCATCCACCCGACCACGGCATTGCCCACCAGGGCGATCCAGTTCGGCGAGGGCAACTTCCTCCGCGCCTTCGTGGACTGGCAGCTGCAGCAGATGAACAAGCAGGGCCTGTTCAACGGCGGCGTGAAGATCGTGCAGCCGCTGGCCGGCGGTCTGGTGGCCATGCTCGAGGAGCAGGACAACCTGTACACGGTTCTGCTCGAGGGCAAGCAGGACGGCGAAGAGGTGCAGACCCATGAGGTCATCACCCTGGTCAACGGCACCGTCAACCCGTACACCGACTACGACGCCTACCTCGACCTCGCCAACGACGATGACATCGAGTTCATCTTCTCCAACACCACGGAGTCGGGGATCGTCTTCAGCGCCGACGACCAGCTGACCGACCGGCCGCACGCCAGCTTCCCCGGCAAACTGACAGCCCTGTTGTTCCGCCGGTTCGAGCTCGGCAAGAAGGGCTTCACCCTCATTCCGTGCGAGCTGATCGAGCACAACGGCGACAAGCTCAAGGAAACCGTCCTGGCCACCGCCGCGCACTGGGAGCTCGGCGACGCGTTCGTGCAGTGGGTCAACACCAGCAACACCTTCTACTCCAGCCTCGTCGACCGGATCGTGCCCGGCTACCCCAAGGACCGCGCCGAGGAACTGTGTACCCAGTTCGGCTTCGAGGACCGCCTGATCGTCAAGGCCGAACCCTTCCTGCTCTGGGTCATCGAGGGCCCGGCCGAGCTCACCGAGACCCTGCCGCTGGCCAAGGCCGGGCTCAACGTCACCGTGACCGACGACATGACCCCGTACCGCGAGCGCAAGGTGTTCCTGCTCAACGCCCCGCACACCACCATGGCCACCCTCGCCCGCCTCGCCGGTGTCGAGACCGTGCGCGACGTGATGCTCGACGCCGACTTCGGCCCGCTGGTCGACAAGGTGATGTACGAGGAGATCATGCCGGTGCTGGACCTCCCGCACGACGAACTGGCCGCATACGCCGAGTCGGTCAAGGAACGCTTCGAGAACCCGTTCATGCACCACGAACTCGCCGCGATCGCCCTGAACACCGCCTCCAAGTTCAAGAGCCGCCTCCTGCCGGTGCTGCTGGGCTTCCACACCGCCAACGGCACTCTCCCGCCGCGGATCACCCTGGCGCTCTCGGCCCTGCTGCTCACCTACAGCGGCGACGCCGCTGTCACCATCACCCCGGTCGACAGCGCCGAGACCATCGCCACCTTCCACGCCGCCTACGCTGCTGCCGCCGAGAACACGGAGGCCTACGTGGCCGCGATCCTGGCCGACACCGCCCTTTGGGGCGCCGACCTCAGTGCCGTCGACGGCCTCGTCGACCGGGTCGCGGCGGGCTTTGACTCCCTGCGGGGCCGCGGCGTGCGCGCCACCATCGCCGACCTCGCCGTCCGCGCCTGAACACCACCAACCTCCACACACACACAAAGGACCGCAGATCATGCTCCTCAACGACGACTTCCTGCTCGGCACCGACATGGCGAAGAAGCTGTTTCACAACCACGCCAAGAACATGCCGATCATCGACTTCCACTGTCACCTCAGTCCTCAGGAGATCTACGAAGACCTGAACTTCGCCAGCATCACCGAGGTGTGGCTGAAGGGCGACCACTACAAGTGGCGCCTGATGCGCGCCAACGGCGTGCCGGAGAACCTCATCACCGGCGACGGCGAAGACTTCGACAAGTTCTACGCCTGGGCCGGCACCGTCGAGAAGGCCCTCGGTAACCCGCTCTATGTGTGGGCGCACCTCGAACTGAGACGCTTCTTCGACATCGACCTGACGCTGAGCCGCGAGACCGCCCGTGAGATCTATGACCGGGCCAACGCCCTGCTGGCCACCGCGTCGTTCTCGCGCCGCAGCCTGATCCGTTCCAGCAACGTCACCGCGATCTGCACCACCGATGACCCTGCCGACGACCTGCACTTCCACGAACTGCTGAAGAGCGAGAAGGCGTTCACCGTCGTCCCGGCGTTCCGCCCCGACAAGGCCATGAACATCCACGCGGCCGGCTTCGCCGACTACCTGGTGACGCTCGGCGCCTCCGCGGGCGTTCGGATCGGTACCTTCAGCGACATCGTCGCCGCGCTCACCGCCCGGGTGGACTTCTTCCACTCCATGGGTGGTCGGCTGTCCGACCACGCCCTCGATATCGTCGTGTACGCCGAAGCCACCGAGGCCGAGCTCGACACGATCGTCGCCACCGCCATCGCCGGCGGCACCCTGACCGCGACAGAAAACGCCCAGTACCGCACCAATGTGCTCAAGGCGCTGATGCGCATGTACCACGTGAAGAACTGGACCATGCAGCTGCACCTGCACGCCCTGCGCAACACCAACCAGGTGATGCTCGGCAAGCTCGGCCCGGACACCGGCTACGACGGCATGAACGACCGGGCCATCGCCGAACCGCTCGCCGCGCTGTTCGACTCGATGGAGTCGGAGGACTCCATCCCGCGCACCATGCTCTACTCGCTGAACCCGAACGACTACCTGGTCCTGGCCACCCTGATGGGCTCCTACCAGAAGGAGACCGTTCAGAAGATGCAGCTGGGCAGCGCCTGGTGGCACAACGACACCCGCAACGGCATGCGCCTGCAGCTGTCCACCTTCGCGGAAGAGAGCCTGCTGTCGAACTTCGTCGGCATGCTCACCGACTCCCGCAGCTTCCTCTCCTACCCGCGGCACGAGTACTTCCGCCGGGTCCTCTGCGAACTCGTCGGCGAGTGGGCAGAGATCGGCGAGGTCCCCGACGACGAGGCGGTCCTCGGCCAGATGGTCGAAGACATCTGCTTCAACAACGCGAACAACTACTTCGGCCTCTAAGCCAGGCCGGTTCCCGCACCACAGCTATCCAGCACCCCCCTAAGACAAGTGAAAGAGTGTATGTGAGTCATGGCTATTGATAATGGTATTGACGTCGGCGCAGCTGCCGGCCCTGCCGGCCAGGCCGGTTCGACCGCCACCGCCCCGGTCATCGAGCGCATTTCCACCAAGGAAAAGGTCTCATACGGGTTCGGTGACTTCGGCAACGGGTTCATGTTCGACCTGGGCCAGTCGTACCTGACCAAGTTCTGGATCGACACCGCCGGTATCGCCGCCGGCGTCGTGGCCCTGATCTTCTCGCTCGCCAAGATCTTCGACGCGTTCATGGACCCGATCGCCGCCGCCTACATCGACAGCCGCAAGTTCGGCAAGCGCGGAAAGTTCCGCCCGGTGATGATGGTCTCCTCCATCCTCCTCGGCGTGATGACCGTCGTCACCTTCACCATGCCCGACGTCAGCATGGGTTGGAAGATCGCCTACGCCGCCGCCACCTACGCCATCTGGGGCCTCATCTACTCCTTCACCAACGACCCGTACGGGTCGCTGGCGTCGGTGATGACCCGCAACATCAAGGACCGCGCCCAGCTCGCCACCACCCGGCAGGCGGGCTCGCTCGGCGCCCAGTGGATCTGCGGCTTCGCGTTCATCCCGATCATGATGGTGTTCGGCGGCATGACCGGCGCCAACTACATGTGGGCATCCGCCGTCTTCGCCCTGATCGGCATCGTCTCGTTCTACGTCTGCTACCGGGGCACCAAGGAACGCGTCTACGTCAACCGTGCCGTGGGCTTCGAACAGAACGGCATGAAGGACTACGCCAAGGCGATCTTCACCAACCGTCCCCTGCTCGGCCTGGTGCTGATGACCCTCTTCACGATCTCCGCAATGAACGTGAACAACATGATGATGATCTTCTTCGCCGAGTACAACCTCGGCAACATCGCCCTGCAGCCCATCCTCAACCTGGTGATGATCGGTGCCTCCATCGTGGGCATCATGTTCGTGCCCCGCCTGGTCGGCCGGTTCGGCAAGAAGCGCACCGCCATGGGCGGCTTCATCATCGGCGTCATCGCCAACGGCCTCAACTTCATCATCCCCACCAACCTGTGGACCTTCATGCTCCTGGTGACCATCGGCTACATGGCGTTGGCCATCCCGAACGCTGTCACCTGGGCCTTCGTCTCCGACACCATCGACTACGGCGAATGGCACACCGGGGTGCGCAAGGAGACCATGACCTACGCGGCCTTCAACTTCTCCCGCAAGATCGCCCAGTCCATTGCCGCCCTGGTGGGCGCCGGGATGCTCGCCGTCACCGGCTACATCGCCCAGGGAGCCACCCAGTCGGAGGAAACCCTCTTCGGTATCAAGGCCGTGATGACCCTCTACCCGGCCGTCGCCCTCGCCCTGGCCGCCGTGATCGTCTACTTCCTGTACAACCTGTCCGACGACAAGTACACCTCCATCGCCCACGACCTCGAAGCCGGTCGCTGGGAAAAGGGCATCATCGGTCAGCCGTAAACCCGACCGTCACGCACAACAGCAGCACCTAACGAATCGATTCCCATGTCACACATTGAAAGCATCCAGGCCGGTACCTCCGTGCTGGTCATGGCCGAAGGCGACGACGTAGCCGTCGCCCTCCGGGACCTCCAGCCCGCAGAAGCGCTCGCCGTGGGGGACACCGTCCTCACCGTCACCACGCTGGTGCCGAGCGGCCACAAGATCGCGCTCACCGACATGAGCGTCGGAGCCACCGTGCACAAGTACGGCCAGTCCATCGGGGTCGCCACCGCCCCGATCAGCCGCGGCGAGCAGGTGCACAGTCACAACATCGGCATGGACCTCGCTGCTCGCACCCACGAATTCGGCACCGTGCACACCGACCTGCCGGTCCCGGCGGAACGTCGTTTCTTCGACGGCTTCCGCCGGGCCGACGGCCGGGCCGGAACGCGTAACTACATCGCGATCCTCACTACCGTCAACTGCTCAGGCACCACGGCGAAGCTCATCGCCGACAGGTTCCGTGGCGACGCCCTCGACAAGTTCGAGAACGTCGACGGTGTCATCGCTCTCACCCACCAGAGCGGCTGCGGCCTCGTGCTCGAGAGCGAAGGCGCGCAGGTTCTGCTGCGCACGCTCAACGGCTACGCCCGTCACCCCAACATCGCCGGCGTGCTGATGCTCAGCCTCGGCTGTGAGATGACCCCCACCAGCCTGGTGCTGGCCGAGGGCACCCTGCCCGGTGACACCGTCGTGGAGAGCCTCTCGATTCAGGAGACCGGCGGCATGCGCAACACCGTCGCCGCCGGCGTCGAGAAGATCCTCGCCCTGGCCGAACAGATCAACACCCGCCGCCGCGAACCGATCGACATCTCCGAGCTCGTGCTCGGGCTCAACTGCGGTGGCTCGGACGGCTACTCCGGCATCACGGCCAACCCGGCCCTGGGCTGGGCGTCCGACGTTCTCGTGGCTCACGGCGGAACATCCGTTCTGGCCGAAACCCCGGAGATCTACGGTGCCGAACACCTGCTCACCGCCCGCGCCACCACCTCGGCGGTCGGCCACAAGCTGATCGACCGGATCGACTGGTGGGAAACCTACATCCACGCCAACGGCGGCACCATGGACAACAACCCCTCCCCGGGCAACAAGGCCGGCGGCATCAGCACCATCCTGGAGAAGTCGCTCGGCGCCGTGGCCAAGGCCGGCCACGCCGACCTTTCTGCGGTCTACGAGTACGCGGAGCCGATCGACACGCGGGGCCTGGGCTTCATGGACACCCCCGGCTACGACCCGGTCTCGGTCACCGGCCTGGTCGCCGGCGGCGCCACCGTGGTGGTCTTCACCACCGGGCGCGGTTCGGTCTTCGGCTGCAAGCCCACCCCGAGCATCAAGGTGGGCACCAACACCGAGCTGTTCCTGCGTCAGGGCGACGACATCGACATCGATGCCGGCCGCATCGCTGACGGCACGGCCACCGTCGACGAGGTCGGCGCCGAGATCCTCGACATGATCATCGCCGTCGCCAGCGGCAAGCAGACCGTGAGCGAAGAATTCAACGTCGGCCAAGAAGAGTTCGTGCCGTGGCACATCGGGGCCGTGACGTGATGGGCGGCCACCGAACCACGCTCGAGCAGCCCACTGTCGTGTGCTTCGGCGAGACGATGGGTATGTTCACGCCCACCAGCTCGATGCCGCTCAACACCGCAGACGGCTTCACCCTGGGCACCGGTGGCGCGGAGTCCAACGTCGCCATGCACCTGGCCGAGTTGGGCCACCGGGTCGCCTGGGCCAGCACTGTGGGCGCCGACCCCGTCGGCACCAAGATCATCGACGCCCTGGCCGCCGCCGGCGTCGACACTCGGTGGGTCGGCCGCACGGCCGACGCACCGACCGGGCTCTACCTCAAGGAGCCCGACACCGGCAGTGGAGCACACGTGTTCTACTACCGCCAAGGCTCGGCGGCATCCACGCTGAAGATCGCGGATGCCGCCGTCTGGCCGCTGGCCGGGGCCCGGTGGATTCACACCACCGGGATCACCCCCGCCTTGTCGGCGAGCTGTTCCGCACTGGTGGAACACGTGCTCGACCACGCCGCGGAATGGAACGCGACGGTCTCGTTCGACATCAACTTCCGCCCGGGTATCTGGTCGGTGCAGGAGGCCGCACCCCGCTTGCTCGCCCTGGCGCGGAAGGCCACGGTCGTGCTGGTGGGTCTCGACGAAGCCGCCGTGCTCTGGGGATGCGTCACCGCCGCCGACGTGCGCGCCCTGCTGCCCGACCTGCCCTACCTGGTGGTGAAGGACTCGTCGATCGACGCCACCGAGTTCGCCCGGCAGGCCGACGGCACCGAGATCATCACCACGGTCCCGGCCCGCAAGGTCGAGGTCGTCGAACCTGTCGGCGCCGGCGATGCCTTCGCGGCGGGCTACCTGTCCAGCCTGATCCTCGGCGTTCCGTCCGCCGAATGCCTCGAACGCGGCCACTCCCGCGCCGCGTGGGCGCTGGGCAGCCGCGAGGACTTCCGTCCTGGCCTCGGCCAGCGCATGTCGGCCGACGACACCACCACCCTTGAATCCGTGCCTTCGAACTGAGGAGTTCAGCATCATGACCGCAGTCACCTCCACCCTCCAGCCGCTCGAGACCACCCAGTGGTTCCCCGGCGCCTTTTTCAGGGTCCCCGTCATCGCCGTCTTCCGTGGCCTGTCAGCCGCCGAAGCCGTGCGCCTGTCGGTGCGCGCCTGGGACGCCGGCGTTGAACACGTCGAAATCCCGATCCAGACCATCGACGCCGTCCCTGTGCTGCAGGCCGTCGCCGACGCCGCCGCCGAGCGCGGCCTGGTCATCGGTGCCGGCACCGTGACCACCATGGAGCAGCTCGACGCCGCCACGGACGTGGGCGTCGCGTTCACGGTTTCGCCCGGGCTGGACCCCGCGATCATCGCCGAGAGCGTGCGCCGTGGAATCCCGCACCTGCCCGGCATCGCCACTGCCACCGAGATCCTGCAGGCCCGCGCCCTGGGCCTCACCTGGGTCAAGGCCTTCCCGGCATCCCTGCTCGGCGCGGCCTGGGTCAAGGCGCAGAAGGGGCCGTACCCCGAGACGAACTTCATCGCCACCGGCGGTGTCACGGCGCTGAACGCCCCCGATTTCCTGGCCGCAGGCACCAGCGTCGTCGGCCTCTCCGGAGCCTTCGCCGACGACGCCCAGCTCGAGCTGGTGCGCGCGCTGATCGCCGGCGTCCGCTAACAGACCCGCTGCTCCACCGGGGGCCCCATGACCAGCCGGTTGTGGGGCCCCTTTGTGCGGTTGCGGGACCTTCGTCACCTGTCGCCAGTTGGTAGGCTGGGCTTAGACATGAGGGGGCGTCAGGTGCGGGTAGCTCGGCGTGACACCGATCTTCGGCTGGTCGGTGACCGCTGGCTGATCTGGGCCGTCTTCGTGCTCGTGGCCGCATACACGACCGGGCTTCTGCTGCACGGCGCCGGCCCCAACCCCCTGGTCGACACCTGGCTGGGCGAGCTCACCCAGTGGGTTCCCGTCGTGGTGTTCTGGATCGCCACTCTGCGCACAGGGTTCACCCGGGGCGACGTGATCTTCGCCACTCTCGCCGTGACGTTCAACGCGGCGGCAGATACCTACTACGTCGTGGCGATGGGCGCCGGCGGGGAACTCCCGTTCCCGTCCCCGGCCGACCTGGGCTACCTCTTGTTCTACCCGCTGATGCTCGCCGCCCTGATCGTGCTCGTGCGCAGCCAGATGCGCGGACTGGCCTGGTCGGTGCTCCTGGACAGCGCGGTCGGCGCGATCGGGTCTGCCGCCGTCCTGACCGCCCTGCTCGGCCCGGTACTCGCGTCGGCGATCGATGAGTCCGCTGTCTTCGCCACCGCTGTGGCGGTGGCCTACCCGGTCTTCGACCTGCTCCTGGTCGCCGCGGTCGCCGGCATCGCCGCGGCACCTGGGCTCACCGTGGGCCCGCGCTGGGTCTTCCTGGTCGGCGGACTCGTGGTCTTCGCCGCCGCCGACGTCGTCTATGCGCTCCTGGAAGTGAGCGGGACCTACACTGTCGGGCTGCCCCTCGACGCCGCCTGGGCCCTCGGCCTGGCCCTCATGGCAGTGTGGGTCGACGCGGCGGGGCGGCCGCACACAGGCCCGGCGCTCGCTGACAAGAAGACCCCGGCCCTCTTCGTGCCGGCCGTCGCCGTCGCGGCCGGGCTGGGTGTCCTCATTCTCGGCACGCAGATCGTCCAGCCCGTTCTCGCCATCGTCCTGGCCAGCCTCACGGTGTCCCTCGCCGCGATCCCGCTCGTGTTCCGGCAGCGGTTGCTCCGCCGGCAGGCCCGCACCGACGACCTCACCGGCCTGCCCAACCGGCGAGCCCTCTACGCGGATGCGCCGGCGCTGCTCACCCTGCACAGGGTCGCAACCCGGCAACGACACAGCGCCCTGATGCTGCTCGACCTCGATCGGTTCAAAGAGGTCAACGACAGCCTCGGGCACGACGTGGGCGACGGCCTGCTGGTGCAGGTGAGCAGGCGCCTGGCGGCGGCGCTCCCGGACGACGCCAGGCTGAGCCGCCTCGGCGGCGACGAGTTCGCCATCCTGCTCCCGAACGCTGGCGAGGCGGAGGCCACGGCCGTGGCGCTCAGACTGCGTGACGCGCTCGCTGCGACCTTCACTCTCGACGGTCTCTCGGTCCAGACCAGCGTCAGCATCGGTATCGCCCTGTTCCCCGAGCAGGGCCACGACCTCGGCGACCTGCTGCGCCGCGCCGACATGGCCATGTACAAGGCCAAGTCCGGCCGGCTGGGCCACCACCTGTACCGATCCGAAGACGACAGCCACGGAGACACCAGGCTCCGCACCCTCCAGGAGCTGCGCACGGCACTCAGCGACGACCAGCTGGTGGTGTATTACCAGCCGAAAATCGATCTGCAGACCGGCGAGGTCAGCGGGGTCGAGGCGCTCGTTCGCTGGGAGCATCCGACCCGCGGGCTGCTGCTGCCCGAAGCCTTCCTCGACCTCGTCGAGGAGGCCGGGCTGATGCACGCGCTCACCCGGATCGTGCTGACCAAGGCGCTCAACCAGGCCGTGCTCTGGCGGGCGGCGGGCCAGAACCTCACCATCGCGGTCAACATGTCGGCAAGTTCCCTCGTGAACGTCGACCTCCCCGAGGAGATCGTGCGCATGGTCGTCGTGCGGCAGCTGCCGCCGTCGGCCCTGATGCTCGAGGTCACCGAGGACTTCCTGATGAGCGACAGGGCCAGGGCCAGAACCATCCTCACCCGGCTGCGCGAAGCGGGAATCCAGATCGCGGTCGACGACTTCGGCACCGGCTACAGCTCGCTGTCTTACCTGCGCGATCTGCCGATCGACGAGCTCAAGCTGGACAGGTCATTCGTGCTGCCGATGGCCGACGACGCGCGCGCCGCCTCGCTGGTGGCCTCCACTATCGACCTGGCCCACAGCCTGGGCCTGCGCATGGTCGCCGAGGGCGTTGAGAGCGGGGTGGCCTACGACGAACTGGCCAGGTATGGGTGCGACCACGCGCAGGGCTTCTTCATGTCGCACCCCGTGCCCGCCCTGGAACTCGACACCTGGTTGGCGACCCGCCGCGACCTGGAACCCGAGACCACCAACCAGCTCTGACGCTGGGTACGGCCTCCGAGTCAGACCACGTCTGATCGGGCCTGCGTGTTACCCAGCGCCCTGTCCTTGAGCAGCGCGTACTCACCCTGGGTGATCGCACCGGAGTCGAGCAGGTGCTTGGCCTGGGCGATGTCCTGCGCGGGATTGCTGCCGGCGACCGACCGGATGTACTCGTCGGTGTTCGCCCGCTCCTGCATGCCGGCGCTGACCTGACGTTCGGCCATGCCCTTGCCACGGGCGATGACATACACGAGCACCGTCAAGATCGGCACGAAGACCATGAACAACAGCCACGCCGCCTTGGCCCAACCGTTCAGGGTGCGATCCCGGAACACGTCGATGATCACAGCGAAGAGTGCGAACAGGTAGGACACGAACACGAATGTCCAAAAGAAGAATCCGATGAAATCCCAGAAATTAGACCAGAAACTCATGGTCGGCACCTTTCTCTGTAACGTCTGGTCGAGGTCCTCCCGCTGCGTGCGCAGCGCGTCACAGTCCCCGGCTGGTATTCACGGTAATCACACAGGCCCGTTCTGGATCACCCGGAACGGGTGAGAACGGGCGGGGCGATTTTCGAAGCCGGGGTGAGGCCGGGCCGGCGATGGACCACTCGAATGCCCCAGTCCGTGGGGCATCCGGCCCGGAACCGGCGATCCCGCTGGGCAACGTTTGGTGGACGGCTAGGCTGGGCGCAACCGGCATGGGTGCGGCGCCGGAACGACTGTGGGGGAGTGCGGGCGCGGTGACGATAGTCGAGCAGCAAACGATCGATGAGCGTCTGGCCTGGGTCGAGCGTCAGTATTGGATCGACAAGGATGTCGCGCTCGAGGCCGCCCAGTCCTGGCTGGCCGAGCTGGGGACAGAGGACCGTGGTGCGGTGAACCGCCGCCTCAGGGTGCAGGTGGCGTCGATCATGACCCGCAGGGGAGATCCGCGCCAAGGCGCCGCCGAGGTGCAGCACATCTTGCGCTGGGCCGAACGGAACGGCGAGCTGACCCTGCAGTCCCGGTGCCACGATGTGCTCGGCTCCATCTTCGAGCTGGTGGGCGACCGGGCGCTCTCGCTCGAACACGCTGTCGCGACGAACGACCTGCTCGACGAGTCCGAGGTGCCGCTGATGCGGGCCGCCGCCCGGCTGACCCTGGCAGACGCGCTGGGCTCGGGCGGGTCGTTCGAGGAGGCGCGCCGGCGGTACAACGAGGCCCTCCGTCTGGTGATCGACGACCCGGAAACCAGCATCCGCTACCAGATCCTGAACAACCTGGCCTATACCGAGTACCTGGCCGGGAATCACGACGAGGCCATGGCCGCCGTCGAAAGCCTGATCTCCCTGTCCACGCTCCATGGCCGTCCCATCGGGATGTACGCCAGGGAGACCATCGCCAGGGTCTACCTCACCGCGGGCCGGCTCGAGGACGCCGCGGCCACACTGATTGCGGCGTTGGAGGCCAAACCCGTCGACTACCACCCGGACAGCATCGCCGCCGCGCAGGTGACGCTCGCCGAGACCTACCGGCGGCTGGGCCGCCTCGACCTCGCCCAGGCCGTCATCGACCAGTGCAGCCAGCTGACCACCGAGCACAGCCTGGTGCGCTGGGCGACCGAGGCGATGCGGGAGCAAGCCGAAATCCACGCCGAGAGGGAGGACTTCCGCGCCGCGTTCGAGGCGTATCGCGGCTATCACGCGCAGTCCATCGCGCTCGGGGCCAGCGAAAACGAAGCCCGCGGCCGAATCCTCGAGGCCATGTTCCAGACCGCCGAGTCCCGCCGGGAAAGTGAGCACTACCGCGAGATGGCCGAACGCGACCCGCTGACCGAGTTGCACAACCGCCGGTTCGTCGACGAACACCTCGGCATGCTGCTGTCGCTGCTGCGCGAGGGCGGTGCGCCTGTCGGCATCGCGATGCTCGACGTCGACCACTTCAAGCGCATCAACGACACCCTCTCCCACGAGGTCGGCGACAAGGTGCTCAGGGCGCTTGGCCGCATTCTGACGGATGCCGTCGAGCCGGTTCCCGGGGCCATCGCGGCCCGCTTGGGCGGGGAGGAGTTCCTGCTGATCCTGCCCGGTCTCGACGCGACCGCCGTGAACGCCCTCAGCGAAGAGGTGCGGCAGGCCGTCGCCGGACACGACTGGTCGCCCATCGCCCCCGGGTTGCGGGTGACCGCGAGCCTGGGCGTCGCCCACGCCCCCGACGACTCCGACACTAGCTCGTCGCTGTTGCGGGCCGCTGACGTGCGAATGTACGTGGCCAAGCGGGACGGCCGCAACCGGGTCGTGCACGCCGGGGACTGACCCCCACCACGCCGAAACGCCCCCGCGCAGACAAGTCCGCACGGGGGCGTTCGGTGTGGTCGGGCGCTACAGGCCCTGCGCCAGGCGGTAGTACGCCTGGTTCCAGCGCACCTCGCGCGAGAAGTCCCGCAGGGTGGTGTTGTCGTCGATGACGAGTAGCTCGGTGCCGGCGATCTCGGCGAAGTCCTGGAACACCTCGATGCCCACGGCCGTGGACATCACGGTGTGGTGGGCGGCGCCGGCGGTGAGCCAGGCTGCAGCCGAGGTGGCGAAGTCGGGTGCGGGCTTCCAGACGGCGCGGCCGACGGGCAGCTTGGGCAGGGCCTCGGTGGGTTCGACGACCTCGACCACGTTCGCGGTGAGGCGGAACCTGTCGCGCATGTCGCTCATCGCGACCACGACGGCGGGGCCGGGGGCGGCGTTGAAGACCAGGCGCACCGGGTCCTCCTTGCCGCCGATGCCGAGCGGGTGGATCTCCAGGGTGGGCTTCTCGGTGGCCAGCGACGGGCTGACCTCGAGCATGTGCGCGCCGAGGATCAGCTCGGAGCCGGGGGTGAGGTCGTAGGTGTAGTCCTCCATCAGGCTCGCCCCGCCGGGCAGGCCGGATCCCATCACGTTCGCGACGCGCACGAGGATCGCGGTCTTCCAGTCGCCCTCGGCGCCGAAGCCGTAACCCTGGGCCATCAGCCGCTGCACGGCCAGGCCGGGCAGCTGCTTGAGCGCGCCGAGGTCTTCGAAGTTCGTGGTGAAGGCGCTGAAGCCGCCGGCTTCGAGGAAGGACTTCAGGCCCAGCTCGATCGCGGCGCCGTAGCGGAGGGACTCGTGCCTGTCGCCGCCGGCCTTCAGCTCGGGCGCGACGTCGTAGAGCTCCTCGTATTCGGCGACGAGGGCGTCGATGTCGGCAGCCGTGGCCGCGTGCACGGACTCGGCGAGTTCATTCACCGACCAGGTGTTCACCTGCACGCCGAAGCGCAGTTCGGCTTCGGTCTTGTCGCCCTCGGTGACGGCGACGTAACGCATGTTGTCGCCGAAGCGGGCCAGCTTCATGCTGGTGGATGCTGCCCAGCCGGCGGCAGCGCGGGTCCAGGTTCCGATGGACGCGCTGACGACAGGGTTGGAGACGTGGCCGACGACGGTCTTGCGGGACACGCCCAGGCGGGTCTGGATGTAGCCGAACTCGCGGTCGCCGTGGGCGGCCTGGTTGAGGTTCATGAAGTCGAAGTCGATCTCGGCCCAGGGCAGCTCGACGTTGGCCTGGGTGTGCAGGTGCAGCAACGGCTTGGTCAGCGCGTTGAGACCGCCGATCCACATCTTCGCCGGCGAGAACGTGTGCATCCACGCGATCAGGCCGATCACCCTGTCGTCGGCGTTCGCGTCCAGGGCCGCCCGGCGGATCGACTCGGCGTCTTTCAAGACCGGCTTCCAGACGACGCGGACCGGCACGTCAGGAGACGCGCCGAGGGCCTCGGCGATGGCCTGGGACTGTTCGGCCACCTGGCGCAGGGTTTCCTCGCCGTAGAGGTTCTGGCTGCCGGTGAGAAACCAGACTTCGTACTGGTCGAGGTTGGTGTTGAGTGCGGTTGACATATTTAGAGTGCTCCTTGCGGTGCTTGTCCGTAGACGTTCTGGTAGCGGTTGAAGAGGGAGTCGATCGCGGCCTGCGGGATCGGGATGAGCTCGCCGCCCTGCCGGGCGAGGTGCACGGTGCGGGCGACGTCTTCGACCATGACGGCGGCCTTGACCGCGTCGCGGGCGTCTTTGCCGATGGTGAACGGGCCGTGGTTCTGCATCAGCACGGCGCGGGAACGGTGCCCGGTGAGGGCCTCGACGATGCCCTGGCCGATGGTGTCGTCGCCGATGATCGCGAACCGGCCCACTGGGACCGGTCCGCCGAACTCGTCCGCCATCGCGGTGATCACGCAGGGGATCTCTTCGCCGCGGGCGGCCCAGGCTGTGGCGTAGGTGGAGTGCGTGTGCACGACCCCGCCGACCTCGCTCATGTGCCGGTAGACGTAGGCGTGCGCGGCCGTGTCGCTGGACGGCGACCGGTCGGCGCCGGGGGTCTCCGGGATGACGTTGCCGTCGAGGTCGCAGAGGATCATGTTCTCCGGTGCCAGGTCGGCGTAGTCAACGCCGGAGGGCTTGATCACGAACAGGTCCGCGCCGGGCACTCGGCCGGAGACGTTCCCGCCGGTCCAGACGACCAGGCCGTTGGCGGTGAGCTCACCGTGCAGCCGGGCGACCTCCGCACGCACGCGGTCGATCGCGGCGTCGAGTTCGGGTCCAAAGGATTTCATTTTCAGGAATCCGCCTTCGTTGTGTTGCGCTTCAGGGCTTTCAGACGGTGCATGACCTCGTTGGTGCCGCGCCCGAAGTAGTCGTGCAGCAACGTGTACTCGGCGAACAACGCGTCGTACGCCGTGGCGGCGGCTTCGTTGGGCGTGTACACGCTCTTGTTCAGCTTGCCCATCACCTGGCCGGCAGACCGCACGTCGGGGTAGGCGCCGGCGGCGACGGCCGCGTGGATCGCCGAACCGAGCGCAGGGCCCTGCTCAGAGGCGATGGTGGAGATCGGCAGGCGCAGGATGTCGCAGTAGGTCTGCATGAGGAAGGCGTTCTTCAACAGCCCGCCGGCGACGATGAACTCCGTGACGGGTACCCCGCTGGCGTTGAAGGTCTCCACGATGGTGCGGGTGCCGAACGCCGTCGCCTCGAACAACGCCCGGTACACCTCTTCGGTGCGGGTCGTGAGGGTCGTGCCGACAACCAGGCCGGAGAGCTCGTGGTCCACCAGCACCGACCGGTTGCCCGAGTGCCAGTCCAGGGCCACGAGGCCGTGACCGCCGACGGGCTGATCCTTGATCAGCTCGGTCAGGTGCTGGTGGATGCTCAGGCCGGCTTCCGCCGCGGCGTCGTAGTAGCGGGCCGGAACCTGGTTCTTCACGTACCAGGCGAAAATGTCCCCGACCCCGGACTGGCCGGCCTCGTAGCCGTATAGGCCCGAAACGATGCCGCCGTCGACGACGCCGCACATGCCGGGGACCTCGGCGAGGTGGTCAGAGTTCATCACGTGACAGGTGGAGGTGCCCATGATCGCCACCATCTGGCCCGGCAGTACAGCCTGCGCGGCCGGGGCGGTGACATGGGCGTCGACGTTGCCGACCGCCACAGCGATGCCCTCGGGCAGACCGGTCCACGCCGCGGCCTGGGCGGACAGGCCGCCGGCGGATGCGCCCAGCTGACCGATCTCGTGCGCGACCTTGTCGTTTGCGAACTGGGCGAAGGCGGGGTTCAGCGCACCGAGGAAGTCCTCGCTCGGGTAGACGCCGTCCTGCAGAATGCCCTTGTACCCGGCGGTGCAGGCGTTGCGCACATACCGGCCGGTGAGCTGCCAGACGATCCAGTCCGCCGCCTCCACCCAGTGGTCCATCCGCTCGTAGAGCTCGGGATCTTCCTCGAGCAGCTGCAGGCCCTTGGCGAATTCCCATTCGCTGGAGATCAGCCCGCCGTACCGCGGCAGCCAGGACTCGTTCCGCGCCGCGGCGAGCGCGTTGATCCGGTCGGCGTGCGCCTGCGCCGCGTGGTGCTTCCACAACTTGACGTACGCGTGCGGCCGGCCGGCGTATTCCGGCACCTCGTTCAGCGGGGTGCCGTCGGCCAGGGTCGGCACCATGGTGCAGGCCGTGAAGTCGGTGCCGACGCCGATCACCCGGGCGGGATCGATGCCCGCGTTCGCGACAGCGGCCGGAACGGCGCTCTTGAGCACGTCCACGTAGTCCTGCGGAACCTGCAGCGCCCACTCCGGCGGCAGTGCTGCGCCGGTGGACGCGAGCACGGTGTCCATCACGGCGTGCGGGTAGTCGAGCGTGGCGCTGCCCAGCTCCACCCCGTCGGAGACGCGAACCACCACGGCCCGGCCGGACAGGGTGCCGTAGTCGATCCCGATCACATAGGACTCCTCAGTGGGAGACGGGTCTGTTTCACGCGGGGGTGCGATGTTCGTCACTGATCGACTTCCTTGTCAGGGTCTGGCTGGTTGGATCTGGCTGGAGGGGTGGGGCTGCGGACGTGACGCCGCTCTTGGATGTTAGCGCACTATCACCGGTCAGTGTTAGCGCACTATCAGAATTAGACGGGTGGAATCTGCGCGGGCGATTCCTGATTGCGGCCTGTCAAATCAACGGTTTGCATGCCGCATCCGTACCGACAGCGGGCGTCGACAGGAATCGCGATAGTGCGCTCTCATGGCTACGGGGTGGCGTATTCTTGGCCCATGCTGACTTCTCGGATTATGCAGGTGCGCGTCGGGTCTACCCGGTGAGCGAGAGCCCCAGGCCGGCGGCTCGCAGCGTGCGGATGATCGACGTGGCCAGGCTCGCCGGTGTCTCCCAGCAGACCGTGTCGCGGGTCGTCAACGGCCACAGCAATGTGGGCCCCGAGGTGCGGGAGCGGGTCGAGCGGGCCATCACCCAGTTGCGGTACAACCGCAATTCGGCGGCGCGCGCCCTGGCCACGAACCGGTCGATGAACCTCGGGGTGCTCAGCTACTCCCTGCCCGTGCACGGCTCGACCATGGTGCTGTTCGGTGTCGCCGAGGAGGCGCGCCGCAACGGCTACGCCACCAGCCTGGTCAGCATCTCCGATGTCGATCCGGGCAGCATCAGGGCGGCCCTGGACACCCTGCTGGGTGACTCGGTGGACGGCATCGTCGTCCTGGCGCCGATGTCGGCGGCGGCCCCTGTGCTCACCGGACTGGACCTGGGCGTTCCCATCGTTCGCTTCGACCAGGGTGCGCCGGCCAGTTCCCACGCGGTATCGATGGACGACGCCCTCGGGGCACGCCTGGCCACCCGGCACCTGCTCGACCTCGGGCACGACACGGTGTGCCACGTGGCCGGACCGCGCGGCTGGATGGCCTCTGACGCACGCCGAACCGGATGGCTGACGGAGTTGGCCGCCGCCCGCAGCGCCGTCAGCGCCGAGTTCGCCACGGACGACTGGACCGCCGACTCGGGCTACCGGGCCGGCCTGCTCATCGCCGAGGACCCGTCCATCACCGCGGTCCTCGCGGCCAACGATTCCATGGCGCTGGGCCTCATGAAGGCCCTGTCCGAACGCGGCCTGTCGGTGCCCGGCGACGTGAGCGTCGTGGGTTTCGACGACATGAGCGAGGCCAGGTATTTCCAGCCGGGGCTCACCACGATCCGGCTGGACTTCAATGAGGTCGGCCGCCTCGCGGTTGACCGGCTGCTGCAGCTGATGGGCGGTGGTCCCGCCGAGATGCTCCCGGCCATCGCACCCGAGCTGATCGTGCGGGAGAGCACGGCCGCCCCGCGGCGCCGCGGCTGACGCCGACCCGGTCAGGCCGTCGGTATCCAGACCCGCATCGAGCCATGCTCGCGGTTGGCCCAGAGCGCGTAGGGAATGGCGCGGAGCGTGACCGCGGCACCGTCGAGCTGCCCGGGTACCGTGACCATGACGGTGCCGCCCAGGATCTCGGCCCTCTCGCTGTGCGCGTCCGGGGCGGCACCGACGTCCACCCGGAGGTCGACGAATTCGGCGCCGGCCGGCTGATCGGCCTCTTCCAGGCAGTACACGAGCGGGCCGCGTTCGATCGCGACGGTGCCGCGCACGCTGACGATCCGCGGGTCGGGCGCGGTGAGCCGGACCGTCAACGGCAGCTCGAGAAGGATGCTGTCGCCCACCGCCCAGGCGCGGTCGATCTCGAGGTAGCTGCCCGGCAGCACAAGCAGAGCCTCCCCGTTGACACTCGCCGTGGCCCTGACCGCCCACGCCGGCACGCGCAGCGACACCGTGGCCCGGCCGGTGGGAACGGCCGTGAGGGTGAGGCGCACCTCGCCGTGATGCGGATAATCGGTGGTCACCTCGAGGGCGAGAAAACCGGTGGCCAACTCGGCCGCGACCGATCCCGGTGCGTACTGGTGCACCTGCAGCCCGCTGGCCGACTGGGTGGCCAGGTAATGCTGCAGCTGTGCCAAGGTGCGCATGACATTCGGCGGGCAGCAGGCTGTGCTGAACCAGCGCTGCCGGCCGCGCACGGGGTCGATGCTCGAGGTGGGCTCGGTGCCGCCCCTGGAGGCCAGCACGTTGGCGTAGAAGAAGCTCTCGCCGTCGAGGGAGACGCCGGCGAGCATCCCGTTGAACAGCGTGCGCTCGATCAGATCGGCGTAGCGCGCCCGGCCGGTGGCCAGCAGCAGTCGCCAGCTCCACTGCACGCTGGCGATGGCCGCGCAGGTCTCCGCGTACGCGGTGTCCGGCGACAGCTCGAACGGGTCACCGAACGACTCGCCCTCCCACCGCGCTCCGAGCCCGCCGGTGAGGTACATCTTCGCTTCGACCACGTTCTCCCACTGCGTCTCGAGTGCGGCGAGCAGGTCAGGGTCGCCGGTCTCGATCGCCACGTCGGTGGCCCCGGCGGCCAGGTAGAGGGCGCGCACGGCGTGGCCCTCGAGGGTGGTCGCCTCCCGCACGGGCACCCGGTCGGAGAAGTACACAAAATCCTCCGGCCGGCCGTGCTGCTCGGAGCGTCCGCGCTGCTCGACCGCGAACCGGGCCAGGTCGAGGTAGCGCGTGGTGCCGGTCTCCCGGTACAGCTCCACCAGGGCCATCTCGATGATGGGGTGCCCGTCGACCTCGGGGGAGCGCCCGGGCCCGAAGGTGTCGACGAGCAGGTCGGCGAACCGGCCGGACACCCGGAGCAGCTCGGCGTCTGCGCTGGAACGGTGCGCGGCGACGGCAGCCTGAATGAGGTGGCCGGCGCAGTACAGCTCGTGGCTCACCCGCAGATCCGCCCACGGGGCGCCGGTGACGATCTGCACGAAGGAGTTGAGGTAGCCGTCGGTCTGCTGGGCGGCGCTGATCTGCCCGGTCAGGCGCTCCTGGTCGGCGGCCAGCTCGTCACTGACCTCACGCTGGCGTTCCCAGGCCGCGGCCTCGAGCCACTTGTAGACGTCGGAGTCCATGAAGACCGGGCCCCGGTAGCCGGTGGAGTCGGCGTCGAGTCCGCTCGCGCCGGGATCGATGCGTTCCCCGGCGCGTAGCGGTGGCAGCCCCAGGGCCGCCGTGTCGAGGTTCTCCTCGTTGCCGGCGACGTGGAGTTGACGCCGGCCGTCCGGCAGGCCGGCCCGCCGGTTGGCCTGCTGCCTGTCGAACCAGAATCCGCCGGTGATCGTGGCCGCCCGGGCCGGCCGGAGGGCCACCGACGCGGACACGGTCGGCTCGACGGGTCCGCGAGACGAGGGACTGGACGGCTTCGTTGCCATGGCTGCTCCTGAGCTGGGTGAGATCAAATTCTAACGTTGTAAACAGTATCGCTTGTGGGCGGCCGGGTGGATGCCTAGGCTCGGCATCGTGATGACCTCGCGTTCGTCCTCCGATTCCGCCGTCCACACGTCCGTCGACCCGGGCGTCGACATCGCCGTCGACGCGGTGGACCTGGTGAAGAGGTTCGGCAGAACCGTCGCCCTCGACGGCGTCAGCTTCACAATTCCGCGTGGCAGCGTCTTCGGCGTGATCGGGCCGAACGGCGCGGGCAAGACCACCATCATGCGGGCGCTGCTCGACCTGATCCGGCTCACCTCGGGCCGGGCGACCCTGCTGGGCACCGACTCCCGCAACGCCGGCCCGGAACTCCGGCGCCGGATCGGGTTCCTGCCCGGCGAACTGATCCTGGAGGGCCGCGTCACCGGCCGCCGGCTGCTGCGGCACTACGCCAACATCTCCGGGCCGGTGCCGCTGGGCCGGGTCGACGAACTGGCCGAGCGGTTCGGCCTTGACCTGGATCGCACGGTGCGCACCCTCTCGAAGGGCAACAAGCAGAAACTGGGCATCGTGCAGGCGTTCATGCACCGGCCCGACCTGCTGGTGCTCGACGAGCCGACCAGCGGGCTCGACCCGCTCATGCAACAGGAGTTCCTCGGCCTGGTGCGGGAGGCCAGGGCCGCCGGTCAGACAGTGTTCCTCTCGTCGCACGTCATCAGCGAGATCCAACAGGCCGCCGACGAGGTCGCGATCCTGCGCGACGGCCGCATCATCACGGTGTCGGGGGTCGACGCGCTCCGGGACACAGCGATCCGCCACCTGCGGATGAGCGCCACCGGCATCCGCACCGCGGAGTTGCACTCCAGGTTGGCCGCCCTCGACGGTGTGGCCGAGCTCGACTGCCGAGCGACGGCGACCGGTGCCGAGGCCACGGCAGTGCTCGGCGGGGCGCTCTCGCCGTTCGTGCGGGCCATCGCCACCCTGGACCTCACCGACCTGGTGGTCGAGGAGCCCGACCTCGAAGAATCGGTGCTGAGGCTGTATTCGGCGCCCGAGGACCGGTCATGACCGTGCGCACGGCGCCCCCGGCCGCGCAGGGCGAGGTGGAGCGGCGCACGCCGCTGCCGATCTTCACCAGGGCCCTCGTCGACGGCTGGCGCTCGCTGCTCGGCTGGTCCGTCGGTTTCACGGCCGCGCTCTGCCTCTACCTGCCGATCTTCCCCAGCCTGTCCGGCAACACCCAGATGCAGCAGCTCATCGACAGCCTGCCGCCCGAGCTCACCCGCACCATCAACTATCAACAGATCGAGACCGGCGCCGGGTACACCCAGTCCACCTTCTTCGGGCTCATCGGATTCCTGCTGATCAGCATCGCCGCCATCAGCTGGGGAGCCGCTGCGATCGGCGGCGACGAGGAGTCCGGCCAGCTCGAACTGACCCTCGCCCACGGAGTCACCCGGGTGCAGGTGGCCGTTCAGCGATTCGCCGCGCTGGCGGTCAAAATCCTCGTCCTGGCCCTGGTCGCATTCCTGGTGGTGCTGTTCTGGAACGCACCGGCCGGCCTGGAATTGGAGGTGGGGAACCTGGCCGTGACCTGCCTGCTCTTCGGCGGTCTCGCGCTGGTCTGCGGCAGCGCCGCCTTGCTCTGCGGCGCCCTGTCCGGCCGCAAGGTGTGGGGCATCGGCGGTGGCGCGGCCGTGGCCGTGCTCGGCTACGTGTTCAACGCCATCGGCAACCAGAGCGCCGACCTGGAGTGGCTGCGCGCCTTCTCGCCCTATCACGCGGCCTTCGGCGACAGCCCGCTGGCCAACGGCACGGATGCCTGGACCCTGGCCTGGTTCTACCTGGCGGCCGTGCTGCTGGGCGCTGTGGCGGCCCTCACCCTGCGGCAGCGGGACGTGGGGGTCTGAGCCGGTTCCCAGCCGCTGTGAGTTCACTGAATGTGCCTCGGAGGGATATCCCCGGCCCGGCCACGCACGGTTGACTGGACCGATGGCTCAGACTGTCGCAGACCAGATCATCGCCCAACTCGTGGACGCCGGGGTGCGCCGCATCTACGGCATCGTCGGGGACAGCCTCAATCCCGTCGTCGACGCCGTCCGCCGCACCGGCGGAGCCGCCAAAGGCGGCATCGACTGGGTGCACGTGCGCAACGAAGAGGCGGCGGCGTTCGCGGCCGGCGCCGAGGCCCAGCTCACCGGTCAACTGGCCGTGTGCGCGGGCAGCTGCGGACCGGGCAACCTGCACCTGATCAACGGGCTCTACGACGCTCACCGCAGCGGGGCGCCGGTGCTTGCCATCGCCAGCCACATCCCGACCGGCCAGATCGGCAGCAGCTTCTTCCAGGAGACCCACCCGGACCGGCTTTTTGTGGAGTGCTCGCACTACCGGGAGCTGATCTCCTCCGCCGAGCAGTCGCCCAAGGTGGTCAACGCGGCCATGCGGCACGCACTCGCGCTCGGCGGTGTCTCGGTTCTCACCCTGCCCGGTGACATCGCCGAATTGGCCGCCGAGGGTTCCGCGCCCAGTTTTGTGCTGCCCGGCCGGCCCACCGTGGTGCCCGCGGCGGTCGATGTGAACGCCCTGGCCGACGCCATCAACAGGGCGAAGACCGTGGCGATCTTCGCCGGTGCCGGGGTCGCCGGCGCCCACGACGAGGTGGTGGCCTTCGCCGATCTCGTGGCCGCGCCCGTTGGGCACAGCCTCCGCGGCAAGGAGTGGATCCAGTACGACAACCCCTTCGATGTGGGCATGACCGGGTTGCTCGGCTACGGGGCGGCGCATGCCGGCATCCACGACGCCGACCTGGTGCTGCTGCTGGGCACCGACTTCCCCTACGAGCAGTTCCTGCCCGACGGCGACAAAGTGATCATCGCCCAGGTCGACACCGACCCGTCCCACCTGGGCCGGCGGGCCAGCGTCACGCATCCGGTGCACGGCGATGTGGCGGCCACCCTCGCGGCCCTCACCGAGCTGGTGACGAGAAAGCCCGACCGGACCTTCCTCGAGCGCACCCTCAAGGAGCACGACAAACTGCTCACCTCGGTGGTGGGCACCTACACGGATGTCGACCACGGCCGGCCGATCCACCCGGAGTTCGCGGCCGCGATGCTCGACGAACTGGTCGCAGACGACGCCATCGTCACCGCCGACACCGGCATGGGCAACGTCTGGCAGGCCCGCTATCTCACCCCCAACGGGCGTCGCCGGCTGATCGGCTCGTACCTGCACGGCTCGATGGCCAATGCGGTGCCGCAGGCCATCGGCGCCCAGAGCGCCTATCCCACCCGGCAGGTGGTCACCATCAGCGGCGACGGGGGACTGGCCATGCTGCTCGGCGAGCTCATCACCATCGCCGCGCAGAAGCTGCCGGTGAAGGTCGTGGTGTTCAACAACTCCACCCTGGGGCTGGTGAAGCTGGAGATGTTCGTCGACGGGTATCCCGACTTCGGGGTGGACGTACCCGCGGTCGACTACGCCGCCGTCGCTGCCGCGCTCGGGTTCCATGCGGTGCGCGTGGAAGATCCGGGCTTGCTGAGGAGCGCGCTGACGGCGGCCTTCGCCCACGACGGTCCCGCCCTGGTCGACATCGTGACCGACCCGCTGGCGCTGTCGCTGCCGCCCAACGTCACCGCCAAGCAGGTGAAGGGCTTCGCGCTGGCCCTGTCGAAGACCGTGCTCAACGGCGGGGTCGGCGAGGCCGTGCAGATGGCGAGGTCCAACATCCGGCACCTGCCCGGTCTGTGACGCCGGGCGCCCGGCTCCGTTCGGCTCACCCGAAACGGGTGACGCCGCGCTGGGCGGCGGGGGAGGACACTGTGCCTGACGCTGACTGACGCAGAGCAGGGAGCCCGCATGTGGCGACGCCGATCCAGGACCCGATCAGGGGCGGAGGCCGACCATGAGGCTCCAGGGGCCCGCCCGGGCGGCGCCGCCGGGGCCGGGGGAATGATCCCCGCCCCGCGGGTGCTGTCCTACCGCAACACCGCGATCCTCGTCGGCCTGGGCGGGGCCACGGTCACGGTCTTCGGTCTGGCCGCCATCGCCGGCATCGCGGCGCCCATCCTGCTGGCGTTGGTGCTCACCATCTGCGCCCACCCGGTGCGCCGAGGCCTCGAGCGGCACGGCGTGCCGCGGGGCCTGGCCACCGGGTCGGTCGTGGCGACGGTCTTCATCGTGCTCGCGGCTTTCGTGGCGGCGCTGGGCCTGGCCCTCGGCCAGTTCGCCGCCCTGCTGCCCCAGTTCGCCAGCCAGCTCGACGACATCGGCGCCAGTGTGGCCGACTGGCTCGCGAGCATCGGCTTCGGAACCGCGCAGGTGCAGGCCGTGGAGGCGAGCTTCGACCCGGGCAACCTAGTGCCGTTCGTCTCCGGAATCTTCGGCAGCATCACCAACATCACGGTCGCGCTCGTGATCGTGCTCACCATGCTGATCCTGATGGCCGCGGATGCGGGTTACCTGCCCACCCTGCTCCGCCAGCTGCAGCCCTCCCGGCCCACCCTGGTTGCGGCCCTCACCAACTTCGCCTCCAGTGTGCGCCGCTACATGGTGGCCACCACCCTCCTCGGCATCGCCCAGGGGGTGTTGAACGCCCTCGCACTGGTGCTGCTCGGGGTGCCGGGCGCCTTCCTCTGGGGGCTCTTGTCCTTCCTCTGCAGCTTCATCCCCAATGTGGGCTATTTCATCGCCATCATCCCGCCCACAGTGTTCGCGTTCCTGGTCGGGGGGTGGGAGCTCGCGCTGCCCGTGATCGTGATCTACGCGATCGTGAACGGCGTGGTGCAGTCGATCGTGCAGCCCCGGGTGGTGGGCAACGCGGTGGCCCTCAGCCAGTCGCTCACCTTCGCATCCGTGCTGTTCTGGGCCATCGTGCTCGGCGCCATCGGGGCCATCCTGGCGATACCGCTGACCCTGCTGATCCGCACCATCCTGGTGGACGCCGACCCCGCGGCCGCGTGGTGGCGACCGCTGATCGGCGACCTCGACGAAACGCGCACGCAGATGAAGACCGAGGATGCCCGGCAACGCGCCCTGCGGAGGGCCGGCCGTGCGGCCAAATCCGGTGCGGCCAAATCCGGTGCGGCCAAGTCCGGTGCGGCCAAGTCCGGTGCGGCCAAGGCCGGTGCGGCCAAGTCCGGTGCGGCCAAGTCCGGTGCGGCCAAACCTGGTGCAGGCAAGGCCGGCAGGAATACGCCGCGACCCCGCCGCTAAGGCCGGCGCCCGAGCGGATCACGCGGCCGGGGCCTTTTCACAGGACCCGCTGGCAGGATCGGTGCTCCGTTCTGCTGCCAGGAGGTTTTCATGCCCGCCGATCCCGCCGATCCCGCCGTGACCGAGTCCAGTACAGAACCGATGCCGCACTACGACGTTCTCGTGATCGGAGCCGGGCCCGCCGGCACCGCCGCGGCGCTTCGGGCTGCCGAGCTTGGCGCCAGGGTCGTCGTCGTCGAGTCGGATCGCACCGGCGGCACCTGCGTGAACACGGGCTGTGTGCCCACCCGGGCGCTCGCCAAAGCGGCCAGGCTCATGCGCGAGGTGCGCACGGCCGAGGCCTACGGCATCGAGGCCGTCGTGCAGCGGTTCGACTGGCGCACCACGGCCGCCAGGGTCACCGCATCCGTCGACAGGGTGCGTTCGATCAAGCGGGAGGCCGAGCGGTTCAGCAACGCCGGCATCGATCTCGTGCTCGAGGGACGGGCCCGGTTCGTCGACCCGCACACCGTCGTCCTCGACAGCGGGCGCCGCCTCAGCGCCGACAACATCCTGATCTGTGTCGGCGGCCACTCCCGCCGGCTGCCTATCCCAGGCGCCGACCTGGCGACGGTACCTGAGCACGTGCTCGGCCTGCCAGCCTTGCCCGAACGCCTCGCGGTGATCGGCGGCGGCAACACCGGTGCCCAGCTGGTCACGATCTTCAGCTCGTTCGGCTCACGGGTGACGCTGCTCGACGTGGCGCCGCGCATCCTGATGGCCTCGGACGCCGCCGTCTCCGCGGGGGTCACCCAGGCGTTCCGCGAGCAGGGCACCCAGGTGGTGACCGGCATCGACACCGTCGAGTCGTTGGTGAAGCAGCCGGACGGTTCGATCGTGCTCACCTGGCGGGCGGCCGGCGACCCTGTGGCCGGGAGCTTCGACGCCGTGATCATGGCGACAGGCTGGCCGGCGGATGTCGACGACCTGGGCCTGGCGAACGCCGGCGTCGCCACGGTGCGCTCGGCGGTGCCCGTCGATCAGTACTTCCGCAGTGAGGTGTCGCACATCTTCGCCGTCGGAGACGCGAACGGCCGCGACATGCTCGTGCAGGCCGCGCAGTTCGAGGGCGAGGCCGCGGCCGAGAACGCGGTGCTCGGCACCAACCGGCGCACCCCGCACCACCTGCTGCCCGCCGGCGGATTCACCGACCCCGACTACGCCGGGGTCGGGCTCACCGAGGTCGAGGCCCGCGCCAGGGACCCGCTCTGCGTCGTCGCGACGGTGCCGTACGCGAACCTGGACCGGGCCGTGATCGACGACAGGGAACGCGGGTTCCTGATGCTCATCGCCGACCGGCGCCGGGAGCTGATCCTCGGCGCCCATGCGGTGGGCGAGAACGCGATCGAGGTGGTGCAGTCGGTGACCACCGCCATCGCCGCCGGCGTGGATGTGGCAACCCTCGCCCACGTGCGGTTCGCCTACCCCACCTACAGCGCCATCATCGGCCTGGCCGCCCGTTCCCTGCTGGCCGAGGCCGCCCCCGCTGCCCCCGCTGCCCCCGCTGCCCCCGCTGCCCCCTGAGTAATCCCGCGAGAGCGGGGATGTGGTCACCTCAGCGCGCGGAGGCAGCCACACGGCCGCTTTCGCGAGTTGGCGCACGCTTATTCTCGCGAGTAGCCGCATGGCACCCTGGTGAGCTGCCCCGGTCGCCCCAGCGAGCGGCATCCCGCGAGAGCGGGGATGTGGTCACCTCAGCGCGCGGAGGCAGCCACACGGCCGCTCTTGCGAGTTGGCGCACGCTCATTCTCGCGAGTAGCCACAGGGCACCCTGGTGAG
>NZ_JBGQOH010000015.1:0-89360 GCF_052113745.1 Cryobacterium sp. W22_MBD10_FK3 | reverse complement strand
CCCCCCCCCCCCCCCCCCCCCCCCCCCCCCCCCCCCCCCCCCCCCCCCCCCCCCCCCCCCCCCCCCCCAAAAAAAAACCCCCCCCCCCAGATCTAACTATGCGTCTCGTGGGCTCGGAGATGTGGAGAAGAGACAGGGTGCGGCGCCGTTGTGTGGGCGGATGGCTGGGGTGGCGCGTGCCCCGCATCCCGGCGCGTGACCCGCGCAGCGGCGCGCTACCCGCATGACGTCCCGCGGCCGGGTGGCGACTACCGCGGCGCGAGGAGGTCGGGCAGGGCGGTGAGGGTGCTGAGACGGATGACGCCCAGCGCGCGGGCGTCGGCCAGGTCGGCCTCGGGCGGGGGAGGGCCGGCGGGCCCGACCCGGTCCAGCCACACGCCGGTCAGGCCCGCGGCGGCGGCACCGATCGCGTCGGTGCGCAGCCGGTCGCCGACGTACACCGAAGCGCCCGGATCGGCACCGAACAGGGCGCAGGCGTGCACGAAGATCTCCGGCCGCGGCTTGCTCAGCCCGAACTCGGCCGAGGTCACCACGTGCTCCACCCGGCTGTCGAGGCCCGTGTCGGCCAGCTTCACGCTCTGGTAGGCCAGCTCGCCGTTGGTGATCAGGCCGAACCGCACGCCCGGGATGCGCAGGGCCAGCTCGTCGAGACACGGCAACGCATCGTCGTGCAGCCGCCAGTGCGCCCGGTAGTGCTCGAAGTAATCGGTGAACCAGGCGGCGGCCTCGGCCTCGGTGAGGTCGACACCGTGCGCGGCGGCGAAGTCCCTGGCCCGAGCGCTCCGCTGCCCGGCGAAGTCCAGCTCGCCGGCGAGGTAGGCGTGGTAGTGCTGCTCCTCGAGGGCGTTCCACAGGGCCACCACGGCGTGCGGGTCGGCGGCCGCACCCCGGCCGCCCTGCGCGGCGACGTGCCCGAGGATACCGTCGGCCACGGCAGCGCGGTGCGCGAACAGGGTGTCGTCCAGGTCGAACAGCACCAGCGCCGGCCGGGTCACAGCAGCCTCACCGGCCACAGGAGCCTCGCGGGGCGCACGGCGCCGCTCACCCGCCCACGACCTCGGCCGGCCATCCCGCGGGCGGTGTGCGGTCGTCGGTGGCGTGCAGCACGGCCTTCCACGACGGCGGATGCGTCCCATCGCGGTAGGCGATCCCGGCCGGTCCCTGACCGGTGTAGCGAAACCCGGCCTTCCGGGCGGCCCGGGCCGAAGCGAGGTTGCCGGCCACGCACTCCCAGTGCACGGTGTCGCAGAACCCGGTGCTGAAGCCCCAGTCGAGCACCAACCGCTGGGCCTCGACCATCAGGCCCCGGCCCCGATGCGCAGCTCCCAACCAGAACCCGATCGAACTGGACCGGGCCGCACCCGCCGCGACAGGCACGCTCAGGCTGATCACGCCGAGCAGCTCGGTCGATGTCGAATCGCGCACCGCCCACGTGCATTCCTGGTCGGCCGCCCACGCGGCCGGCACGTACCCGGTCACGAAGTCGGTGGCATCCGCGAGCCGGTACGGCCAGGGTAGGCGCGCCAGGTACTCGGGCATCACCGGGTCCTGGCAGTACTCGAACACCTTCTGGGCGTCGTCGCCCCGCAGCTGGTCCAGCCGCAGCTGCGGCGAGGAGAGTTCGACCGGACGCATCAGTCAAGCACCAGAGCCCGCCTCAACGGCGAGCCAGGAAGCCCATCTTGTCGAACGCCGCTGCCAGGGTGACGTCGGCGACAGCCGCGGCACGGTCGGCGTTGGCGGCGAGAATGCGGTCCAGTTCGGCCGGGTCGTCGAGCAGCTCGAGCACCCGGCTGCGGATGCCGCCGAAGGTCTCGGTGACCACCTCGGCCAGGCCCTTCTTGAAGTCGCCGTAGCCCTTGCCGGCGTATTCGTCCTCGAGCGACTGGATCGAGCGCTCCGCCATGACGGAGTAGATCGTGAGCAGGTTGGCCACGCCGGGCTTGTTCTCCCGGTCGAAGACCACACCGCCCTCGGCGTCGGTCACGGCGCGCATGATCTTCTTCGCGGTCACGGCCGGCTCGTCGAGCATCCAGATCACGCCGGCGTGCGACTCGGCCGACTTCGACATCTTCGACGTCGGGTTCTGCAGGTCGTAGATCTTCGCGGTGTCGCGGATGATCGAGGCCTCCGGCACCGTGAAGGTGTCGCCGAAGCGCGAGTTGAACCTGGCCGCCAGGTCGCGGGTGAGTTCGACGTGCTGGCGCTGGTCCTCGCCCACCGGCACGATCTCGGTCTGGAACAGCAAAATGTCGGCGGCCATCAGCACCGGGTAGGCGAACAGGCCCACGGTGGTGGCGTCGGCGCCCTGCTTGAGGGACTTGTCTTTGAACTGGGTCATCCGGCTGGCCTCACCAAAACCGGTGAGGGTGTTCAGCGCCCAGGCCAGCTGGGCGTGCGCGGCCACGTGCGACTGCACGTACAGGGTGGACTCGGCGGGGTCGATCCCGGCGGCGATGTACTGCGCGGCGGTGGCGCGGGTGTTCTCGCGCAGCTTGGCGGGGTCCTGCGCCACGGTGATGGCGTGCAGGTCCACGATCGAGAAGAACGCGTCGTGGGTCTGCTGCAGCTTCTTCCAGTTCAGCAGGGCGCCGATGTAGTTGCCGATCTGCAGGGAGTCGGCGGAGGGCTGCATGCCGGAGTAGAGGCGGGTCTTGGTCATCAGTTGAGTCTTTTCGTCGGGAGCAATGCCGCGTCAGGCGGCGGGGAGGAAATCAGATGGCGTAGTCGACGACCACGGGAGCGTGGTCGCTCCAGCGCTGGTCGTAGGCATCCGCCCTGTCGACCGCGTAGTTGACCACGGATGCCGCCAGCGCTGGAGTCGCGAGCTGGTAGTCGATGCGCCAACCGGTGTCGTTGTCGAACGCCTGGCCCCGCCACGACCACCAGGTGAACGGTCCGTCCATCTCGCCGGCGAACTTGCGGCCGACATCCACCCAGCCCAGGCCCGCGCCGTTGTTGTAGTCGGTCTCGTCCTCGGCGCCGAGGATCTTGTCGAAGTAGGCGCGTTCGGCGGGCAGGAAGCCGGCCCGCTTCACGTTGCCCTTCCAGTTCTTGATGTCGAACCGGCGGTGACCCACGTTGAGGTCGCCGAGCACCACGACCCGGTCGCTGTGCGCGGCCAGTTCGGGCAGCCGGGTGAGCATGGAGTCGAGGAAGGTGAACTTCTCGACCTGCTTGGGGGTGTCTACCTCGCCGGAGTGCACGTAGGTGCTCACCACGGTGACGATGGTGCCGTTCACCTCGTAGTCGGCCTCGAGCCAGCGGCCGGCGCTGTCGAAGTCGGGGTGGCCCAGCTCGACCCGGTGGATCGACGCGCTCTTGCGGCTGGCGATCGCCACGCCGGCGCGGCCCTTGGCCGTGGCCGGGTCGTGCAGGATGTTCCAGTCGGGGCCGAGCAGGCCCTCGATGTCCTCGGTCGAGGCCCGCACCTCCTGGATCGCGAGGATGTCGACGTCCCGGGTGGCGAGCCAGTCGCACATGCCCTTGCGGAACGCGGCGCGGATGCCGTTGGTGTTGATGCTGGCGATGCGAAGCGGCTGGGTGGTCTCTGAAGCGGGAGAAGACGGCATGCGCCGATTCTACCGAGTGCCTCCGACGCCCGGGCCGGGGCTACCGCTCCGCCGGCTCCGTGACGCCGTACTTCTCGGCGCGCTGCCGTGCCCGGCGCAGTCGCCGGTTGGCGCCGGGTCGCATCAACCAGGATGCGCTCTCCCGCGCCAGCCTGGCCTGCCGCAGTTCCACGGTGGCGGCCAGGTGCAGCGCCTCCGCCTCCTTCTGCTCGGTCAGTTTCTTCGCCTCGTCGGCGCTCAACGACGACGGCGGAATGCCGGCGTCCTGCATGCCAACGGCAATCCAGGCGGCGGCGATCAGGGTGACCGTGGAGGTGAGGTTGAACCAGATCAGCAGACCGATGATCACCGCGAAACCGGCCAGCAGCGGGTTCTTCGCCGCGCCGCCAAGCAGGGCGGCACCGAGCACCTTGAGAACGCCAAGGGCCACGGCGCCCAGCACCGACCCGACCAGCAGGTTGCGGAACGGAATACGCACCCTGGAGAGCACCCTGAACAGGGCCGCGAGGGTGATGGTGTCGATGACCAGCACGATCAGCAGCCCCACCGCCTGGCTCGAGGCGATGAACCAGAGCGAGTCGGTGCCCTGGCCGAGGAGGCCGAGGAACCCGCGGAGGAGTTCCGTGCTGACGATCGAGATGACGGCTGACACGACCAGGGCGAGGCCGAAGGCCAGGCCGAGACCCAGCTCGCGCAGCTTGACCAGCACGAAGAAGGTGGTCTCCTGGCCCATCCCGAAGATGCCGCGCACGGCCTGCGAGGTGGTGTTCAACCAGCCGAGAGTCGTGGCGAGCAGGCCGACGAGGGCGATGGCGCTGGCCCAGGTGAGCGCGCCGGTGTCGACCAGGGTGGCGGGGTCGACCACCCCACCCTTCTCGATCAGCCCGGGAACGGACTGGTTGATGATCACGAAAAGCTGATCCATGAGAACAGGGTTGCTGGCGAGCCAGAGCCCGGCAACCGAGAAGACCAGCCAGAGCGCGGCGAAGATCGCGAAGATCGCCTGGTAGGCCATGCCGGCGGCCAGAATCGGTCCGCGGCTCTGGCCGAAGTGGGTGAACACGCGCACGGGACGGGTGGCCATGATGCGGGTGATGAGGTCGCCGATCTTCATCGACCCAGCCTAACCAGCGGGTGCGGCTCGCCCGGTGCGTTAACGACGAACGGCGGCCATTGGCCGCCGTTCGTTAGGAACCCGTAAGAGAATTACGGCTTGCCGCGCATGATGGCCTGCTTGACCTCGGCGATGGCCTGGGTCACCTGGATGCCACGGGGGCAGGCTTCGGTGCAGTTGAAGGTCGTGCGGCAGCGCCAGACGCCTTCCTTGTCGTTGAGGATGTCGAGGCGCACGGCGGCGTTCTCGTCGCGGGAGTCGAAGATGAACCTGTGGGCGTTCACGATCGCGGCCGGGCCGAAGTACTGCCCGTCGGTCCAGAACACCGGGCAGCTCGACGTGCACGCGGCGCAGAGGATGCACTTGGTGGTGTCGTCGAAGCGCTCGCGCTGGGCGACGGTCTGGATGCGCTCCTTGCCATCCTTGGGCGTGTTCTGCGCCATCAGGAACGGCTGCACCTCGCGGAAGGACTCGAAGAACGGCTCCATGTCCACGATCAGGTCCTTCTCCAGCGGCAGGCCCTTGATGGCCTCCACCGTCACCGGCTTGGTGATGTCGAGGTCCTTGATCAGGGTCTTGCAGGCCAGGCGGTTGCGCCCGTTGATGCGCATGGCGTCGGAGCCGCAGATGCCGTGCGCGCAGGAGCGTCGGAAGCTCAGGGAGCCGTCCTGTTCCCACTTGATCTTGTGCAGGGCATCCAGGATGCGGTCCGTCGCGTACATCTCGACGTCGTAGTTCTCCCAGTGAGGGTCTTCGTCCAGCTCGGGGTTGAACCGGCGCACCGAGAGGGTGACCGTGAACGACACGATCTCTTCGGGAACCGCGGGGGGACTCTCGAGGGTGGGGGTGCTCACTAGTACTTCCTCTCCATCGGCTGGTAGCGCGTAATGGTCACGGGCTTCCAATCGAGCGAAATGTGGTCGGCAGCATCCGCGGACAGAGCGTCGCCGCTCAGGTACGCCATGGTGTGCTGCAGGTAATTGACGTCGTCGCGCAGCGGATAGTCGTCGCGCATGTGGCCGCCGCGGCTCTCCTTGCGGTTGCGGGCGGAGAACACGACCACCTCGGCCAGGTCGAGCAGGAAGCCCAGCTCGACGGCCTCGAGCAGGTCGGTGTTGAACCGGCGGCCCTTGTCCTGCACGCCGATGTTCTTGTAACGCTCGCGGAGCAGGTGGATGGTCTCGGTCACCTCGGACAGCGACTCGTCGGTGCGGAAGACCTGGGCCTTCTCGTCCATGATCTCCTGCAGCTCACGACGCAGCACCGCGATGCGCTCGGTGCCGGTGGAGGTGCGGATGGTGGCCAGCAGCTCGCGCACGAACTTGGCCGGGTCCTCGGGCAGCGGCACGAACTCGGCCGTCTTGACGTACTCGACGGCGTTGTTGCCGGCGCGCTTGCCGAACACGTTGATGTCCAGCAGCGAGTTGGTGCCGAGCCGGTTGGAACCGTGCACCGAGACGCAGGCGCACTCGCCGGCGGCGTAGAGGCCGGGCACGACGGTGGTGTTGTCGCGCAGCACCTCCGCCTTCACGTTGGTGGGGATGCCGCCCATCGCGTAGTGCGCCGTGGGCATCACGGGCACCGGTTCGGTGACCGGGTCCACGCCCAGGTAGGTGCGGGCGAACTCGGTGATGTCGGGCAGCTTGGTCTCGAGCACCTCGGCGCCCAGGTGGGTGCAGTCCAGGTACACGTAGTCCTTGTTCGGCCCGGCGCCGCGGCCCTCCGCGACCTCCTTGACCATGCAGCGGGCCACGATGTCACGCGGGGCGAGGTCCTTGATGGTGGGCGCGTAGCGCTCCATGAACCGCTCGCCGGAGGCGTTGCGGAGGATCGCGCCCTCACCGCGGGCGCCCTCGGTGAGGAGGATGCCGAGGCCGGCCAGGCCGGTCGGGTGGAACTGGAAGAACTCCATGTCTTCCAGCGGCAGGCCCTTCCGCCAGATGATGCCCACGCCGTCGCCGGTGAGGGTGTGCGCGTTGGAGGTGGTCTTGTAGATCTTGCCGAACCCGCCGGTGGCGAAGATGAACGCCTTGCCGGAGAACACGTGCAGCTCGCCGGTGGAGAGGTCGTACGCGACCACGCCGGAGGGCTGGTCGACGCCGTCGACGTTGGTCATGATCAGGTCGAGCACGTAGAACTCGTTGAAGAAGTTGATGCCGCGCTTGACGCAGTTCTGGTACAGCGTCTGCAGGATCATGTGGCCGGTGCGGTCGGCGGCGTAGCAGGCGCGGCGCACCGGGCTCTTGCCGTGGTCGCGGGTGTGGCCGCCGAAGCGGCGCTGGTCGATCTTGCCCTCGGGGGTGCGGTTGAACGGCAGGCCCATGTTCTCGAGGTCGATGACAGCGTCGATGGCTTCCTTGGCCAGGATCTCCGCGGCGTCCTGGTCGACGAGGTAGTCGCCGCCCTTGACGGTGTCGAAGGTGTGCCACTCCCAGTTGTCTTCCTCCACGTTCGCCAGGGCCGCGGCCATGCCGCCCTGCGCCGCACCGGTGTGCGAGCGGGTGGGGTAGAGCTTGGAGATCACGGCGGTGGATGCGTTCGGGCCGGCCTCGATGGCGGCTCGCATGCCCGCCCCTCCCGCCCCGATGATGACGATGTCGTACTGGTGGTAGTGCACGCCGTCGACGATGGTGGTCGCGGCGGGCTTGGTCACAGGTGCATCCGTCATGGAAGTGTTTGCAGCTCCTTGGGGGCCTAGAGGGCCTGGCAGAAAGTGGGCAGAAGGTCGGCGGGCTGGCCGGACGGGCAGGCGTCGAAGGTGAACACCACGAGCGTGCCGAGCACGATCAGGATGACCACCGCGGCGAGGATCGCCGATTTGAGGATGCCGCGGCTGACGCGCGTCGTGGCGTAGTCGTTCACGAGGGTGCGCATGCCGTTGCCGCCGTGGATCAGGGCCAGCCAGAGCATCGCCACATCCCACCACTGCCAGAACGGGTTGGCGAGCTTGCCGGCGACGAAGGCGAAGTTCAGGGCGCTGACGCCCTCGCCCACCATCAGGTTCACGAAGAGGTGGCCGAAGATCAGCACGACCAGCACGACGCCGGAGACGCGCATGTAGATCCAGCCCCACTTCTCCCAGTTCACGCCGTTCTTGCGCGGGCTGCGGGCGTAGGGGGAGCGGGGGGCGACGATTGTCGAGGTCATGAGCTGCGCCTCCTAGTGGCTGAACACGTTGATCAGGTGGCGGGGCACGAAGGCGAGCATCGTGACCACCCAGAGGCCGATCACGACGTAGAACAGCACCCGCTGGTACTTCGCGTTCCAGAAGTCGATGGCGATGATGCGCAGGCCGTTGAAGGCGTGGAACACGATCGCGCCGACCAGGGCAACCTCGCCCAGACCCATGATCGGGGTCTGGTACTGGCTGATCACGGCGTTGTACGCCTCGGGGCTCACCCGCACCAGAGCGGTGTCGAGGATGTGCACGAGCAGGAAGAAGAAGATGGCCACCCCGGTGATCCGGTGCAACACCCACGACCACATGCCCTCACGGCCACGGTAGAGCGTTCCGGCCGGGCGACGCGAGGTCGTCTTCCGCTGAGTTGTCAGGGCCTCTGCCGAATTCTGTGGCATGACCAACCCTCCCTGGCTGAGTCGTGACCCCTGCTGAACGAGGTGTCATCGTTGAACAAACACGTACCGTCATTCTATGTCTCGACAACGACATAAGTATGGTTAGGGCTGCCTAAGCCGGGGCGGTCGTGGCCCCGGCACCAGAGTCTTAGGGCCCGGTCCCGCCGAGCGGATGCGCGGTCAGCGGCGCTGCGCCACCGGCACCAGGGTCTCCGCGCGACGGGCGAGGCTCTCGTCGATGACCTGCTGGTAGTAGTCGAACAGAGTGGCACAGACGTTCTGCCAGCTGCGGCCGAGCACGGCGCGGCGGCCGGCTTCGCCCATCCGGTGCCGTAGCCCGGCGTCGGCGACGAGTGCGGCCACGTGGCGGCGCAGGTCTCTGTCGTCGTCGGGGGTGAACAGGTAGCCGTCGCTGCCGTGCTCGATGAGGTCGATCGGGCCGCCAGAGCGCGGCGCCACGACGGGCAGTCCGGCGGCGTGCGCCTCCTGCAGGGTCTGCCCGAAGGTCTCCTCGGTGCCGGCGTGCAGGAACAGGTCGAAGCTGGCGTATGCGGCCGCAAGCTCGGCGCCGGCGAGCCGGTCGAGCCAGGTGACCGGCATGCCGGCCAGCGCGCGGGCCACCAGGGGAGTGGACGGGCCGTCGCCGACTAGGGCGATGCTGATGCCGGGCAGGCCGCGCAGAGCGCGGAACCTCTCCACCTGCTTCTCCGGGGCGATCCGGCCGACGTAGCCGATCACCACCTCGCCGGCCGGCGCCAGGCGCGCTCGGAGCGCAGCCACCTCGGGGTCACGCCGATTGTTGGGGTGGTAACCGTCCAGGTCCACCCCGCGGGTCCACCGGTCCAGGTTGTGCACGCCGATGCGGCGGAGGTCGGTCATGGATGCCGTCGAGGGCACCAGGGTGAGGTCGGCGCCGTCGTGCACCCACTTCACGAACCGCCAGGCCAGTCTGGTCGCCTGGCCGAGGTGGTTGCGGTGGGCGTAGCCGGCCACATCCGTCTGGAACACCGCGACGCTCGGCACGCCCAGGCGCCGGGCCGCGGCGATGCCCTGCGCGCCGAGCAGGAACGGCGACGCCGCGTGCAGCACGTCGGGTTCGAAGTCCGCCAGCAGCCCCAGCACTCGCGGGTTCGGCAGGCCCACAGGGAACTGCCGGTAAGACAGCGCCGGCACGGTGTGCACCGGGAAGCCCGCGTACTCCTCCGGTGCGCCGAACGGGGCGATCACCAGCGCGTCGTGACCCTCGCGGCGCAATTCGTCGAGCACCTTGCAGACGCTCGTGGTGACCCCGCTGACCGTGGGGAGGAAGCTTTCGCTGACGACGGCAACCCTCATGCCGTCAGAGTAGGCAGCCCGCACGTCCGTGCGGTGAACCCTGAATGAACACGGGCAACGGACCGGTAGTCTGGCGCAATGTCCCACTCCAGCGATGCCCTCGACCGCTTCTACAGTGTGATCCCCGCCGGCGGGGTCGGCTCCAGGCTCTGGCCGTTGTCGCGCGCCGACGCCCCCAAGTTTCTGCACGACCTCACCGGCAGCGGCCAGACGCTGCTGCGCGACACCTGGGACCGCCTCGCGCCGCTCAGCGGAGACCAGCGCATCATGGTCGTCACCGGGCGGGCGCACCGGGCCGCCGTGGAGGAGCAGCTGCCCGAACTGGCCGACCTCAACGTGGTCCTCGAGAGCGAGCCGCGGGACTCCTCCGCCGCGATCGGCCTCGCCGCCGCGATCCTCGAGCGCCGCGAACCCGGCGTGATCATCGGCTCCTTCGCCGCCGACCACGTCATCAAAGGCCCGGCCGCCTTCCGCCAGGCCGTCGTCGAGGCGATCGCGGCCGCGGACACCGGACTGATCGTGACCATCGGCATCCAGCCCACCGAGCCGGCGATCGGCTTCGGCTACATCAAGACCGGCGCCGCACTGGACATCCCCGGCGCCCCGAGCGCCCGGTCGGTGAACTCTTTCGTGGAGAAGCCCAGCCCCGGCACCGCCAAGCGCTACCTCTCCAGCGGCCAGTACCTGTGGAACGCGGGCATGTTCATCGCCCGCGCCGACCGCCTGCTCGAGGAGATCGGCGCGAGCGAGCCCGAGCTGCTCGCCGGCCTGCTCGAACTGGCCGAGGCCTGGGACACCCCGCGCCGCGGCGCCGTGGTCGACAAGGCCTGGCCCAGGATCAAAAAGATCGCGATCGACTACTCGGTCGCCGAGCCCGCCGCCGCCAAGGGCAAGCTGGCCGTCATCCCCGGCCAGTTCGACTGGGATGACGTGGGAGACTTCGCGTCGATCGCCAAGATCCACGCCAACGGGCGCAAGCGCGACCTGGCGATCCTCGGCGAGGGCGCCCGCGTGCTCGCCGACTCCTCCAGCGGCATCGTCGTCAGCCACACCAAACGCATGATCGCGCTGATCGGAGTGGAGGACATCGTGGTGGTCGACACCCCCGACGCCTTGCTGGTGACCACGAGCGCAAACGCGCAGAAGGTCAAGGCAGTCGTCGACGCCCTCCGGCTGTCCGGCAGCTCCGACGTCCTGTAGCGGGTGCTGCCGAGACTTTCTCAGGAATAACCCCGGTAAATGACCATTTGTGTCGTTCGGATTTCAGGAATGTCGCGGCTTGATAACCTTTTGGCTACAGTGTCGGTTTGCTCATCTGAGCAGGGTGCTTCTGGGTAACGTGTACTGCATATAGCAGCCCGCGCGATCCCACGCCGGGCCTCATCTGGAGGTCAATCTTGACAATCACGACCCGCAAGGCAACGCTCGGCGGCCTTGCCTCACTCGGCGTTCTCGCTCTGCTCGCGGCGTGTGCGCCGGCCCCCACCGACGACGCCGGCTCAGGCGACGCCGCATCGGACTTCCTGCCCTGCATCGTCTCCGACTTCGGCGGCTTCGACGACAAGTCCTTCAACCAGTCCAGCTTCGAGGGCATCTCCCAGGCCTCTGAAGAGCTCGGCGTCGAGTTCCAGCAGGCCGAGTCCACCTCGGAAGACCAGTACACCGGCAACGTGACCAGCATGGTCGACGAGGGCTGCAACTTCATCCTCACCGTCGGTTTCGCGCTGGCCAACGCCACCCGCGACGCGGCCCAGGAAAACCCGGACGTCAACTTCGCGATCATCGACTCCGCGCTCTCCAACGACGACTTCAGCCCGCTGGAGCTCGACAACGTGAAGCCGGTCCTCTACGACACCGCTCAGGCCGCGTTCCTCGCCGGCTACCTGGCTGCAGGCACCACCAAGACCGGCACCGTCGGCACCTTCGGTGGCATGCAGTACCCGTCGGTCACCATCTTCATGGACGGCTTCGCCGATGGCATCGCCTACTACAACACCGAGAAGCAGGACGACGTCAAGCTCACCGGCTGGTCCAAGGAATCTCAGGAAGGCCTGTTCGCGGGTGGCTTCGATGACATCAGCGCAGGCAAGACCCTGAGCCAGGGCCTGATCGACGCCGGTGCGGACATCATCCTCCCGGTCGCCGGACCGCTCTTCCAGGGCACCGCGCAGGCCATCAACGAATCCGGCAAGGACGTCGCCATCGTCGGTGTCGACAGCGACCTGTTCGAGACCACGCCCGAGTTCAGCGCGCTGTACCTCACCTCCATCATGAAGTCGATGACGGATGCCACCGACAAGATCATCACCGACGCGGCAGCCGGTGACTTCTCCTCCGAGCCGTACGTCGGAACCCTGGAGAACGAGGGCGTCAGCCTGGCCCCGCTGCACGACTGGGAGTCCAAGGTCGACCCCGCACTGGTCACCGAGCTCGAGGACATCAAGGCAGCGATCATCGCCGGCGACATCGTCGTGACGAGCGACGCAACGCCGAAGTAGTCACCCAGCACAACCGGCATTACCGTTCAGCACGACCGCCCCTCAGGGGCACCGGGGAGGCCAGCGTCACGCTGGTCTCCCCGTTTTGTTGCGTGACCTGCGGGGCCGGGCGAGCCCCGCGGCCTGCGCGAGCCGCACCTCAATAGAATCGAAGACTATGAAGCTCGAACTTCGCGGCATTACGAAGAGATTCGGTGCCCTGGTTGCCAATGACGACATCAACCTCACCATCGAGGAGGGCGAAATCCATGCCCTGCTCGGTGAGAACGGAGCCGGTAAGTCAACGTTGATGAACGTGCTCTACGGTCTGTACCGGGCCGAAGAGGGTGAGATCCTGCTCGACGACGTGCCTCAGCACTTCGCCGGACCCGGCGACGCCATGAACGCCGGCATCGGCATGGTGCACCAGCACTTCATGCTGATCCCCGTGTTCACCGTTGCCGAGAACGTCATGCTCGGCCACGAGCAGACCAGGGTCGGCGGCACGCTCGACCTGCCCAGTGCACGGGCCAGGGTTCGCGAGATCTCCGACCGGTTCGGGTTCGACGTCGACCCCGACGCCCTCGTCGAGAACCTCCCCGTGGGCGTGCAGCAGCGGGTCGAGATCATCAAAGCGCTCTCCCGCGACGCGAAGGTGCTCGTCTTCGACGAACCGACCGCGGTGCTCACCCCGCAGGAGACCGACGAGCTGATGAACATCATGCGCCAGCTCAAGGCCGCGGGCACGTCCATCGTCTTCATCACCCACAAGCTGCGGGAGGTACGGGAGGTCGCCGACCGGATCACCGTCATCCGGCTCGGCAAGGTCGTCGGCGACGCGTCGCCGACCGCGAGCAACGAAGAACTCGCCACCCTGATGGTGGGCCGCGCTGTCGACCTCACGGTGGACAAGGCGCCCGCCACCCCCGGCGCCCCGGCGCTGGTCGTGACCAACCTCACCGTGATCGACCCACTCGGCCAGATCCTGGTCAACGACGTCAGCTTCGACGTCAAGGTGGGCGAGATCCTGGCCATCGCCGGAGTGCAGGGCAACGGCCAGACCGAACTGACCGAAGCGCTGATGGGCCTGCAGCCGCGCGTTGTCGGCGACATCACCCTGGACGGCAAGTCCCTGCGCGGCCACTCCGTGCGGCAGGTGCTCGACGCCGGCGTGGGCTTCGTGCCTGAGGACCGCACCAGGGACGGCCTGGTGAGCGGATTCACCATCGCCGAGAACCTGATGCTGGACCGCTCCAACAAGCTCCCGTTCGTCAAACGCTTCAACCTGCAGCTGGCCTTCCTGGCCGACTTCGCCCGCACCAAGGTGAAGGAGTTCGACGTGCGCTCGCAGGGCATCGAGACGCCCGTCGGGCGCCTCTCCGGCGGCAACCAGCAGAAGGTGGTGCTCGCCCGCGAACTCAGCCGGGACCTGCGTCTCTTCGTCGCGGCGCAGCCCACCCGCGGCCTCGACGTCGGCTCGATCGAATTCGTGCACGAACGCATCGTGGCCACCCGCGATGCCGGCACCCCGGTGATCGTGATCTCCACCGAACTCGACGAGGTCGCCGCCCTCGCCGACAGGGTCATGGTGATGTACCGCGGCCGCATTGTCGGCATCGTCCCCGGCGACACCCCCCGATCCGTTCTGGGTCTGATGATGGCGGGCGAAACCCCCGCAGAAGGAGCCGCAGCATGAGCGCCGCTCAGCAGCCCACCCCGACCCCGGTGACCGAGCCGGACGAGCCGTCCCGCTGGCACGGCATCTTCCGCGAGATCACCACCGGCAACGCCATCATCTCGGTCCTGGCCGTCGTGCTGGCCCTGATCGTGGGCGCCGTGATGATCGCGTTCACGAACCCCAACGTGCAGGAAAGCGCGGGCTACTTCTTCTCCAGGCCTGGAGACATGCTCTCCGCCGCCTGGGAAGCGGTGTCGGGTGCATACTCGGCCCTGTTCCAGGGCTCGGTGTACAACTTCCGCCGCCCCGGCTTCGCCGCCGGGATCAAGCCGTTCACCGAGACCCTCACCTACGCCACGCCGCTGATCGCGGCAGGTCTCGGTGTCGCTCTCGGGTTCCGGGTCGGACTGTTCAACATCGGCGGCCGCGGCCAGATGCTCATCGCCGCGACCCTGGGCGGTTGGGTGGCCTTCGCGCTCGAACTACCCGCCGGCATCCACATGATCGCGGCTCTCGTCGCCGGCGTGCTCGGCGGTGCTCTCTGGGGCGGCCTGGTCGGTCTGCTGAAGGCGCGCACCGGCGCGCACGAGGTGATCACCACGATCATGCTCAACTACGTGGCGTTCTACCTGGTCAGCTTCCTGCTCCGCGACGGGTTCCTGAAGACCCCAGGGTCGAACAACCCCAAGAGCCCGGCCAGCAAGGAAACCGCGGTCTTCTTCGATCTGCTCGGCCCGAACTACAACCTGCACTTTGGCTTCATCCTCGTGATCGCGGCCACCGTGTTCACCTGGTGGTTGCTCAGCCGCTCCAACCTGGGCTTCAAGTTCCGGGCCGTCGGCGAGAACCCGAACGCGGCCAAGGTCGCGGGCATCAGCGTGCAGCGCATGTACGTCTACGCGATGCTGTTCTCCGGCGGGCTCGTCGGCCTGGCCGGCATCAACCAGGTGCTCGGCACCACCACCAGCGGCTTCGGCGCCGGCATCGACTCGGGGATCGGCTTCGACGCCATCACCGTGGCGCTGCTCGGCCGCTCCAAGCCGTGGGGCGTGTTCGCGGCGGGCATCCTGTTCGGCGCGTTCAAGGCGGGTAGCTTCTCGATGCAGGCCGCCGAGGGCGTGCCCATCGACATCGTGCTCGTCGTGCAGTCGCTCATCGTGCTCTTCATCGCCGCGCCGCCGCTGGTTCGCGCGATCTTCAGGCTCCCCGCCCCCGGGGCGCCCCACCGCAGACCGGTACCCAACGTGACCCAGGAGGTGGCGGCGAAATGAGCACCATCGCGCCAGTGAACCAGCCCACCCAGCCCACCGGCCCCGACGAGGGCCCGGCCACCACGGTGATCAAGAGCTGGAAGGTGCCGAGCATCCTCGGTGTCTTCACGGTGCTCGGTTTCCTGCTCATGGTGGTCTTTGGCCGCACCGGCACCAGCACCATGGTGCTCTCCACCTCGAGCGACCTGATCCAGCTGCCGGATGTGCTGCTGCCCACCCTGCCCACGGGCATCGTGATCAGCATCCTGCTGGCCGGCATCACCGCACTGAGCGCCTGGATGGTGCAGACGCACCGCAAGGTACCGCTCTGGCTGATCTCGGTGTTCGCGGTGCTGCTCCTGATCGGCTTCCTCACCTGGGCATCCGCCGACGAACGCATCCCGGTTCCCGGCCTGCTGTTCGGCTCGCTGAGCCTCGCCGTGCCGCTGATCTTCGGTGCCCTCGGCGGTGTCATCTCCGAACGCGTCGGCGTGGTCAACGTGGCGATCGAGGGCCAGCTGCTGGCCGGTGCGTTCACCTCCGCGATCGTGGCCTCGGTCACCCAGCAGCCGCTGCTCGGCCTGCTCGCGGCCATGGTGGCCGGTGTGCTCGTGTCCTTCGTGCTCGCGGCATTCTCGATCAAGTACTTCGTCGACCAGGTCATCGTCGGTGTGGTGCTCAATGTGCTCGTCACCGGTCTCACCGGGTTCCTGTTCTCGGAGGTGCTCGCTCCGAACGCGGCCACGCTCAACCAGCCGCCCAAGTTCGAGCGCATCAACATCCCGCTGCTCAGCGAGATCCCCATCGTCGGCCCGGTCTTCTTCAGGCAGACCCTGATCGTGTACATCATGTACATCGCCGTCGCCGCCGTGTACTACGGCATCTTCCACACCAAGTGGGGCCTCCGCCTCCGCGCCGTGGGCGAGCACCCGCAGGCCGCAGACACCGTGGGCATCAACGTCACCGGCACCCGGTTCTGGAACGTGTCCCTCGCGGGCGCCGTCGCCGGCCTCGGTGGCGCGTACTTCACGCTCGGCTCGGTGGGGGCGTTCGGCAAGGAGATGACCGCGGGAGCCGGCTTCATCGCCCTGGCGGCGGTGATCTTCGGCCGCTGGGACCCGATTCGGGCCACTCTCGCGGCGCTGTTGTTCGGCTTCGCCAGCAACCTGCAGAACGTGCTGAGCATCATCGGTTCGCCGGTGCCCAGCGAGTTCATGCTGATGCTGCCCTACCTGGTCACCATCTTCGCCGTGGCCGGTCTGGTGGGCCAGTCCAGGGGCCCGGCCGCATCCGGAAAACCGTACATAAAATCGTGACGGAGACGACAATGACCAGTGCTGCTGTGACCCCCACGTCCGGTGAGATCGACTGGGGCCTGCTGCGCACGGCCGCCGCGGAGGCGATGACCAAGGCGTACGTGCCCTACTCGAAGTTCCCGGTCGGGGCGGCCGCCCTGGTCACCGACGGCCGCGTGATCAGCGGCTGCAACGTGGAGAACGCCTCATACGGCCTGACCCTGTGTGCCGAGTGCGCGCTGGTGTCTGTGCTGCACCTCACCGGCGGCGGTCAGCTGGTGGCGTTCTCCTGCGTCGACGGCAACGGCAACACACTGATGCCCTGCGGACGCTGCCGCCAACTGCTGTACGAACACTCAGCACCAGGCATGCTGTTGGAGACCGTCTCCGGCGTGCGCACCATCGACGAGGTCCTGCCGGACGCCTTCGGGCCCCGCCAGCTCGCCGCCTATCGGGAAGACCACTCATGAGCTCCACCACCCGCACCATCGAAGCGTTCGACGCCGTCGACCTGATCCACGCCAAGCGTGACAAGGCCGAGCTGTCGACGCCGCAAATCGACTGGCTGATCGACGCCTACACCCGCGGTTACGTCGGCGACGAACAGATGGCCGCCATGACCATGGCGATCTTCCTCAACGGCATGTCCCGCCGGGAGATCCGCGACATGACCATGGCCATGATCAACTCCGGCGAGCGGATGAGCTTTGCGGGCCTCGGCAAACCGACCACAGACAAGCACTCCACCGGCGGTGTCGGCGATAAGATCACCCTGCCGCTGATGCCCCTCGTGGCCGTCTTCGGCGCCGCGGTGCCGCAGCTCTCCGGCCGCGGCCTCGGTCACACCGGCGGCACCCTCGACAAGCTCGAGTCCATCCCGGGCTGGCGCGCCAACCTCAGCAACGAAGAGATGTTCGCCCAGCTGCAGGATGTCGGCGGCGTGATCTGCGCCGCCGGCAGCGGCCTGGCCCCGGCCGACGGCAAGCTCTACGCCCTGCGCGACATCACCGGCACCGTCGAGGCGATCCCGCTGATCGCCTCCTCGATCATGTCGAAGAAGATCGCCGAGGGCACCAGCGCGCTGGTGCTCGACGTGAAGTTCGGCTCCGGTGCGTTCCTGAAAGACATCGAGCGCTCCCGCGAACTGGCCCGCACCATGGTGGCGCTCGGCGAGGACGCCGGGGTGGCGACATCCGCTCTGCTCACCAACATGAACGTGCCGCTCGGTCTGGCCATCGGCAACGCCAACGAGGTGCGCGAGTCGCTCGAGGTGCTCGCCGGCGGCGGCCCCGCCGACGTCGTGGAGCTCACCGTGGCGCTCGCCCGCGAGATGCTCACCCTGGCCGGCATCGTGGATGTGGATGTGGAGGCGGCGCTGAAGGACGGCCGCGCCATGGACAAGTGGAACGCCGTGATCCGGGCGCAGGGCGGCGATCCCGCTGCCCCGATGCCCGTCGCCCGCGAGACCCATGTGGTGCTCGCCGACCGTGACGGTGTGCTCGTCGAGCAGCAGGCGCTGCCGTTCGGTATCGGCGCCTGGCGCCTCGGCGCCGGCCGGGCCCGCAAGCAGGATCCGGTGCAGCACGCCGCGGGCATCGACCTGCACGCCAAGCCCGGTGACACCGTGCGGAAGGGTGAACCGCTGTTCACCCTCAGCGCCGACGAGCCCGAGCGCTTCGCGCGGGCCCTCGAGGCCGTCGAGGGTGCCTGGCGCATCGGCGACCCCGGCGACCCCATCCTCGACGGTGGCCCCCTGATCGCCGAGCGCATCGGCAACTAGCCCAGCACCCCCCGCGAGAGGGCACTTGGGGCTAGTGTGCTCGCCAGGGACTGCCCCCAGCTGCCCTCTCGCGCGCTAGCATCCACTTCTCGCGCGAGTCCCATTCCGCGAGAGGGCACTTGGGGCCAGTGTGCTCCCCTGGGACTGCCCCCAGCTGCCCTCTCGCGCGCTAGACATTCACTTCTCGCGCGAGTCCCATTCCGCGTGAGGGCACTTGGGGCCAGTGTGCTCGCCTGGGCCTGCCTCCAACTGCCCTCTCGCGTCGAGGCCCGTGGGGACTACGGGCGCCAGCCTCTGGCGAGCAGCGCCTCGTCCAGGCGGGCGAGTATCTCAGTCGAGTTTGTCGCCTTCGTTGCCCGGATGACCCGCCAGCCGTCGGCGGCGAGGTCGTCCAGGCGTTCCACGTCCCGCGCGTACTGGGCGTCGTCAGTGCGATGTTGCTCGCCGTCGTACTCGACCAGGATCTTGTACTGCAGGTAGACCAGGTCCCCTCGAGCGCCCTTGCGTCCCGGTCGCAGCGGCAGCGCAACGTTTGTGTCGGGTTCGGGGAAGCCAGCCCGGACCACCATCAGGCGTAAATAGGTCTCCCGTCGGGACTCCACCCGGGGCCGCACCAGCTCCAGTGCTTGGCGCAGCCTCTGCACTCCGCGCCTGCCGGCCCGGTCAGTGACAGCGACGGCGAGCTCAGAGCTTGTGGCCGGCGGATCGAGCTTTCCCAGGAGGAAATCGCCCACCGCGATGAGGTCGTCAAGCCCCAGGCAGAGCGTGAGGTCGCACCAGGTGGTCACCGGGTCCGTCACCGTGAGCCCGTTGTTAATCCAGAGGCCCGGGCGCCGATGCACGGTGTGCCCGACAACGCCCGCCATTCGCAGGGCTCGTTCGGGGACCAGCATGCTCACATGCAGCCGAGGGTCGTTCTCCACCCGTCGTGGCAGCGGAAAGCCGAGCAGACGTGCCGCCGTGGCATGGCTGAAGAAGTGGTGGGCTGGCATCTGCGCGGCATACGCGCGTATCAGTCCGGTCGGTTCAGCCCGGCTGCCGGCAGTGGCCCGCACACCACGGAACGGGGTCTCCAAGTCGTGGGCCCTGGTGCGATTCCGGCTGACGCCCGCCGCGCGGGCCTCTGCCAGCGTGAAACCGTGCGGCGGGAGGTCGCGGGGGAGATCCGATCGACGAGACATCCCAGCACCGTGCCAGATCTCGTCCGTTCGCGTCAGAGTTATCCACCACCACCGCTTCCAAGCGGCGCGAGAAGGCAGTTGAGGCTGGTGAGAGGCGCAGCCACTGACCCCAACTGCCTTCTCGAGACGGGGCGGATGTGGCGGCGACGGGACGCGCACAGCGGTGGGGCGATAGATTGGGGGAGTGAATATCAGCTCCGAGGAATTCCTGTTGCCCGGCACCGGCGTGAGCATCAATGCCCTGCCCAAAGTCTCCCTGCACGACCACCTCGACGGCGGCCTCAGGCCGGCCACGATCCTCGAGTTGGCCGAGACCATCGGCCTCGAGCTGCCCGCCGGCACCGAGGAGGGCCTTGCCGACTGGTTCGTCAGCCAGGCCACCTCCGGCTCGCTGGTGGACTACATCAAGACCTTCGAGATCACCGTCGCCGTCATGCAGACCCACGACGCCCTCGTGCGCGTGGCCCGCGAGTTCGTCGAAGACCTCGCCCTCGACGGCGTCATCTACGGTGAGGTGCGCTGGGCGCCCGAACAGCACCTGGCCGGCGGGCTCAGCCTCGACCAGGCCGTCGACGCCGTGCAGGAGGGCATCGCCGCGGGCATCGAACGTGTCGCCCAGGCCGGCATCAGCATCAAGATCGGCCAGCTGATCACCGCGATGCGGCACGCCGACAGGTCCCTCGAGGTCGCCGAACTCGCCGTGCGGCACCGTGACCTCGGCGTGGTCGGCTTCGACATCGCCGGCGCCGAAGAGGGCTTCCCGGCCGGCGACCACACCGCCGCGTTCGACTACCTGGCCCAGAACCTGTTCCCCGTCACCGTGCACGCCGGCGAGGCCGACGGGCTGGACAGCATCCGGGGTGCGCTGTTCGACGGCCGCGCGCTGCGGCTCGGCCACGGCGTGCGCCTGGCCGAAGACATCGAAATCGGCCGGGAGGACCAGGAGAACACTTACGTCACCCTCGGCCCGCTCGCCCAGTGGGTGCGCGACCGGGAGATCCCGCTCGAGCTCAGCCCCTCGTCGAACCTGCAGACCGGCGCCATCGCCGCCTGGGGCGACGATATCCTCGACCACCCGTTCGACCTGCTCTACCAGCTCGGCTTCAGGGTCACCGTCAACACCGACAACCGGCTGATGAGCGCCACCACGCTCAGCCGCGAGCTGGCCCTGCTTACGGATGCGTTCGGCTACGACCTCGATGACCTCGAGGCCCTGCAGCTGAACGCGGCCTCCGCCGCATTCCTGCCCCTGGAGGAGCGCGAAGAACTCGCCGACGCCATCGTCGCCGGATTCGCCACCGCCTAACCCACCGCCGACAGACGCCAGAAAGCACCCATGTCCCTCCCCCCACTTCCCCTCGACGCGATCGACGTCGGCCTGCACGTTCCCGACTGGCGGGCCGCCGTCGGCGCCGCCGGAGCGGCGCTGGAGAGGTCGGGGTCCACCACGCCCGGCTACACCGAGCGAATGGTGGGTGTGATCGAGGAATTCGGCGCCTACGTCGTGATCGCGCCCGGGCTGGCCCTGGCGCACGCCCGGCCCGGCCCCGACGTGCTCACCGAGGGCCTGAGCGTCGTCACCCTGGCCGAACCGGTGGCCTTCGGGCATCCGCACAACGACCCCGTCAACGTGGTCCTGGGCCTGGCGGTGACCACCGGCGACGAGCACGTGCACTTCGTGGCCGAGCTCGCCAACGTGTTCAACGACTCGAGCATCATTCCGGCGCTGGCAGCGGCGCCGGACGCAGCATCCGTACGCTCACTCCTGGGCATTGCGGCACCATCATCGGGCGCAGAAGCCACCAACGGGGAGTCAGAATGAAAATCGTCGCACTGTGCGGAGTCGGAATCGGCACGTCAGCAATTCTCAAGGTGAACGCCGAACGTGCCCTCGAGCGCCTCGACATCGAGGCCGACGTCACCGCCGCCGACATCGCCAGCGTGAAGCTGGCCGCCGCCGACGCGCAGGTCATCCTCACCTCGTCCGAGCTGGTGCCGTCGATCGGCAAGACCAACGCCGACGTCATCGTGATCGACAACTTCTTCGACCTCGACGAACTCACCGCCAAGCTCGAAACGGCGCTCGGCTAACCAACGAGACCAGCGGATGCCCGGTCCGGGCATCCGCGTCGGCCGGCTCAGCCGATCAGAGCGCGCATACCCCGCTCGAGGTCGGCGAGTGCCGTGGTGGCCGTCTCGGTGCGCTCGGCCAGAGTCCCGACGGCGCAACTGGTGTCGAGGTACACCTTGAGCTTGGGCTCGGTGCCGCTGGGCCGCACCATCACCCTGGACCCGTCGGCGAGCACGATGCGCAGCACGTCGCTGGCCGGCAGACCGTTGAAGCCGCCGCTGAGGTCGTCGATGTGGTCGACGGTGCTGGAGCCCACCATCGCCGGCGGGCTCTCGCGCAGCCGCGCCATGACCCGGTCGATCTCGGTGAGGTCGGTGACCCGCACCGAGATCTGGCCGGAGGCGTAGTAGCCGAACTTCTCCGCGAACGCGTCGAGGTGCTCGGCGAGCGTCGAACCGTCGGCCTTGAGCTCGCTCACCAGGGAGAGCAACGCGACGGCGGCCGAGATGCCGTCTTTGTCGCGCACGGTGCCCGGGTTCACGAGGTAGCCCAGGGCCTCCTCGAAGCCGAAGATCAGGCCGGGGGCGCGGGAGACCCACTTGAACCCGGTCAGGGTGTCGGCGAAGTTCAGCCCGTACGCGTCGGCGACGGCCTTGAGCGCCGGCGTCGACACGATCGAGCAGGCCAGGGTGCCGTCGGCGCCGCCGTCGCCGGGGGCGTTCTGGGCGAGTTCGGCGGCGCGCCAGCCCAGGATCGCTCCAACCTCGTTGCCGCTCAGGCGGCGATAGCCCTCCTCCGCGTCGGCGTCGGGGATGGCGATGGCGAGCCTGTCGGCATCCGGGTCGTTGGCGATGATGATCTCGGCGCCCACCTCGCGGGCTGTCTCGTAGGCGAGGTCCATCGCGCCGGGTTCCTCAGGGTTGGGGAAAGCGACGGTGGGGAAGGCGGAGTCCGGAGCGATCTGCGCGTCCACGAGCGTCGGCAGGGCGAACCCGGCGGCGTCGAGCACCCGGCGGGTGGTGTCCCAGCCCACGCCGTGCAGTGCCGTGTAGACGGCCTTCACCTGGGCGCGGGGCGGCAGGCCGACGGCGGCGGTGGCGTCGACGTAGGCCTGCACCACGGACTCCGGGGCGGTCTCGTACGCGGCGCGGGGCAGGTCGGTGACCAGCAGGGTGTCGGCCACCCGCTGGATCTCGGCGGCGATGGCGACGTCGTCGGGGGAGACGATCTGTGAGCCGTCGTTGGCGTCGCCGAGGTAGACCTTGTAGCCGTTGTCGTTGGGCGGGTTGTGCGACGCCGTGACCATGACGCCGGCGCTGGCACCGAGGTGGCGCACCGCGAAGGCGAGCACCGGGGTGGGCAGCAGGCGGGGCAGCAGGATGGCGCGGATGCCGGCGCCGGCCATCACCGAGGCGGTGTCGGTGGCGAAGACGTGCGAGTTGCGGCGGCCGTCGAAGCCGATCACCACGGACGGGATGCCGCCGGGCCGCACGGTGTCGACCTGGTTGAGCAGATAGGCGGCCAGGCCGGCGGCGGCCTGGGAGACCAGCACCCGGTTCATCCGGTTGGACCCAGCCGCGATCTCGCCGCGGAGCCCGGCGGTGCCGAACGCGAGCCGCTCGTCGAACCTGGAGTGCAGGTCGGCCACGGCGGCCGGTTCGCGGTCCTGGGCCTGCTGGATCAGCAGGCGCAGTTCGGCGCGGGTCTCCGGGTCGGGGTCCTGGGCGAGCCAGGCGGTGGCGGTGACGATGAGGGCGTTCACCGGGTCGACGGTCTCGTCTTCGACGACGGTGTCGGCGATGGTGTCGAGAACGGCGGTCGCGGCGGGAATCTCGTCGGAGCCCTCGACGGTCTCGAGCACCGCTGTGCTCGGCTCGGGTTCGTCGGCGGGGGTGACCCCGGCGTCGGGCCGAGTGGCTTCGGGCTCAGTCGCGTCCGGTTCGGCGGCGTGCGCGCCGTGGCGGCGGGTTTCGCCCGTGGGGGTCTGGTCGGCCGGGGTGCCGTCGGTCTGGCTCACAGTGCGGCCACAATCTTGGCCAGGAGTGCGCTGATGGTGGCCTCGGCCTGCTGGCCGGCCTCGAGCACCTCGCCGTGGCTCAGTGGTGATTTCTGGATGCCCGCGGCCAGGTTGGTGATCAGCGACATTCCCAGGATTTCCATGCCGGCCTGCCGGGCCGCGATGGCCTCCAGGGCGGTGGACATGCCCACGATGTGGCCGCCGATGGCCTTGGCCATCTGCACCTCGGCGGGCGTCTCGTAGTGCGGACCGCGGAACTGGCAGTAGACGCCTTCGTCCAGGGTGGCGTCGATGCCGTGGGCGAGGTCCCGCAGCCGCTGTGAGTAGAGGTCGGTGAGGTCGATGAAGGTGGCGCCTTCAAGCGGTGAATCGGCGGTGAGGTTGATGTGGTCGCTGATCAGCACCGGGGTGCCCGGCTTCCAGGTCTCCCGGATGCCGCCGGCCCCGTTGGTGAGGATCATGGTCGACGCGCCGGTGGCTGCGGCGGTGCGCACGCTGTGCACGACCCGGCGCACGCCGTGGCCTTCGTAGTAGTGGGTGCGGGCACCGATCACCAGGGCGCGCTTGCCGCTGGGCAGCAGCACCGAGCGCAGCGTGCCGGCGTGGCCGGCCAGGGCGGGGGCGCTGAACCCGGTGATCTCCTGCGCGGGGATCGTGTGGGTGGTCTCGCCGATCAGGTCGGCGGCCTTGCCCCAACCGCTTCCCAGGGTGAGGGCGATGTCGTGGCGGGCGACACCGGTGGCTGCGCTGATTTCTTGAGCGGCGAGCCTGGCCACGTCAAACGGGTCTGTTTCGGGCGCGTCAAGAGGATTGATCTCGGTCGTGAGCATCTCCCTACTCTAATTGCATGGGCGTCCGCCGTGGTTTGGCCGGGCGGGGGCGGCGCGACAGAATAAGTGAATGTCTTACGAGTTCGAGAGAAAACAGCGCATCGCGATCATCGGCGGAGGCCCCGGCGGCTATGAGGCGGCCCTGGCCGGCGCCCAGCAGGGCGCGGAGGTCACCCTCATCGAACGGGTCGGGGTGGGCGGAGCCGCTGTGCTCACCGATGTCGTGCCGTCGAAGTCCCTGATCGCCACCGCAGAGGCCTCCAATTCGATTCGGGAGGCGACCGATCTCGGTGTGCAGTTCTTCGTGCGCGGCGACAACGGCAAGCCGCTGCACCCCGAGGTGGCGATCAACCTCGCCGCCGTCAACAAGCGTCTGCTCGCCCTGGCCAGGGAGCAGTCCGAAGACATGCGCGCGACCCTCGTCAAGGCGGGCGTGAAGCTGCTGAGCGGCCACGGCCGACTGGACGGCCGCGACGCCGTGATCGTGTCCACCGGCGATGACGGTTCCGGCACCGACTTCGACCGGATCGAGGCCGACACCATTGTGATCTCGGTCGGTGGGAGCCCGCGTACTCTGCCCAGCATGATGCCGGACGGGGAACGCATCCTCACCTGGACCCAGCTGTACAACCTCAAGTCGGTGCCCAAGCACCTCGTCGTGGTCGGCTCCGGCGTCACCGGGGCCGAGTTCGCCTCGGCGTACCGTGCCCTCGGCGCCGAGGTCACCCTCATCTCCAGCCGCGACCAGGTGCTGCCGGGCGAAGACGCCGACGCGGCAGCGGTGATCGAGAACGTGTTCACCCGCAACGGCATGGTCGTGCTCAGCAAGTCCAGGGCGGCGTCGGCGGAGCGCACCGACACCGGCGTGCTGGTGACCCTGGCCGACGGCCGCACCGTGGAGGGCAGCCACTGCCTGATCGCCGTCGGCGCCGTACCCAACACCACGGGCCTGGGGCTGGCCGAGGCCGGCGTGCAGCTGGACGAGTCCGGCCACATCCGGGTCAACCGGGTGGCGCGCACCTCCATCCCCAACATCTACGCCGCCGGCGACTGCACCACCGAGATTCCGTTGGCTTCGGTCGCGTCGATGATGGGCCGCACGGCGGTCTACCACGCCATGGGCGACGCCGTGAAGCCGATCGAGGTGCGGAACGTCGCGGCGAACATCTTCACCCAGCCCGAGATCGCCACCGTCGGCTGGGCCCAGAAGGAGATCGAGGAGGGCCTGCGCCGCGGCGAGGTCTACAAGATCCCGCTGGAGGCCAACCCGCGCGCCAAGATGATGGGCATCACCGACGGTTTCGTCAAGCTGATCGCCTCCCGCGGCACCGGCACCGTCATCGGCGGCGTGATCGTGGGCCCCAAGGCCAGCGAGCTGATCTTCCCGCTCACCCTCGCGGTGGAGCACGGCCTCACGGTCGACGAGGTCGCCGAGGCGTTCACCGTGTACCCGTCGCTGACCGGGTCCATCACGGATGCCGCGCGCGCCATGCACAAGGTGCACTACTGACCCAGCACCCCACTCGTATCCGCAACTAACTGTTCCCCGTGCGGACAACTGCACCCGGCGTACCGGGGCCACTTGTCCGCACGGGGAACAGTTGCGTATGCGTTCGGTTCGGGCCGGTCAGCCGACCGTCATGAGCAGGTGGCCGCTGGAGACCGTGGCGCCGACGCCGGCGCCGATCACGCCGACGATGCCGTCCTTGTGCGCGGTGAGGGGCTGTTCCATCTTCATGGCCTCCAGCACCAGCAGCAGGTCGCCCTTGACGACGCTGTCGCCCTCCGCCACGAGGATCTTCACGACGGTGGCCTGCATGGGCGCCTTGACGGCATCCCCCGTTGCGGTGTTCACGGAGTGCGCGATGGTGCGTCGGCGCGGGGCGGGCCCCGCGGTCTTCTCCGACGCGGTGCCGGGCAGCAGCGTGCTGGGCAGGCTCACCTCGATGCGGCGGCCGTCCACCTCGACGACCACGCTGTGCCTGGCGTCGGAGCGGGGGCGGTCCTCGAGGGTGCCGCTCCAGGCCGGGATGGTGTTCTCGAACTCGGTCTCGATCCAGCGGGTGTAGATCGAGAACGGGGCACCGTCGGCCGGGGCGAAGGCGGGGTCGCGCACGATCGCGCGGTGGAACGGCAGCACTGTGGGCAGGCCGGCCACCTCGAACTCGTCCAGGGCCCGGCGGGCACGCTCGAGAGCCTGCTCGCGGGTGGCGCCGGTGACGATGAGCTTGGCCAGCAGCGAGTCGAACGAGCCGGAGATGACGTCGCCGGACTGCACGCCGCTGTCGACGCGCACGCCCACCCCGCCGGCGGCCTTGAACACGTGCACGGGGCCGGGTGCCGGCATGAAGCCGCGGCCGGCGTCTTCGCCGTTGATGCGGAACTCGAACGAGTGGCCGACGGCGATGGGGTCGTCGTAGTCGAGCACGCCGCCCTCGGCGAGCCGGAACTGCTCGCGCACCAGGTCGATGCCGGTGACCTCCTCGGAGACCGGGTGCTCCACCTGCAGGCGGGTGTTCACCTCGAGGAACGAGACGGTGCCGTCCTGGCCGATCAGGAATTCGCAGGTGCCGGCGCCGACGTAGCCGACCTCCTTGAGGATGGCCTTGGACGCCCGGTACATCTCGGTGGTCTGCGCCTCGGTGAGGAACGGCGCCGGCGCCTCCTCGACGAGCTTCTGGTGGCGGCGCTGCAGGGAGCAGTCGCGGGTGGAGACGACGACGACGTTGCCGTGCGCATCCGCGAGGCACTGGGTTTCGACGTGCCGGGGCTTGTCGAGGTACTTCTCCACAAAGCACTCGCCGCGACCGAACGCGGTGACGGCCTCGCGCACGGCGGAGTCGAAAAGTTCGGGCACCTCGTCGCGGGTGCGGGCCACCTTGAGGCCACGGCCGCCGCCGCCGAACGCGGCCTTGATGGCGACGGGCAGACCGTGCTGGTCGACGAAGGCGAGCACCTCGGATGCGTCGGCCACGGGGTTGAGGGTGCCGGGCGCCATCGGCGCGTGCACCTTCTCGGCGATGTGCCTGGCGGAGACCTTGTCGCCGAGCTGCTCGATGGCGGTGGGGGACGGGCCGATCCAGATCAGGCCGGCGTCGATCACGGCCTGCGCGAACGCGGCGTTCTCGGCCAGGAATCCGTAGCCGGGGTGCACGGCATCGGCGCCGGAGCGGCGGGCGATGGAGAGGATCTTCTCGATCACCAGGTAGGTCTCGGCGCTCGTGGTGCCGTCGAGCCCGTAGGCCTCGTCGGCCAGGCGGGCGTGCAGAGCGTCCCTGTCCTGGTCGGCGTACACGGCGACCGAGAGAATGCCGCTGTCCTTCGCTGCTCTGATCACTCTGACGGCGATCTCGCCCCGGTTAGCGATGAGGACCTTCGTTATACGCGACATAGGTACTGAGCCTATTGGGCGGAACCTCCGCATTTTTGGTTCTTTCCCACAAAAACCATCGGCTGAACACTGCGTCGGGCTACAAAGGCCCCGAAAGAACGGTCAATCCGGTAGGGCCGAAGTGCCCGTATTCCACAGGCTTGGCCAGTCATAGCCCAGCCGGAGCACCAATCTGCGCAGGGTCGGCAGTGACAGCCCGACCACGGTGGACGGATCGCCCTCGATGCGGCTGATGTACGGCGCGCCGAGGCTGTCGATGGTGAATGCGCCGGCCACGAACAGGGGTTCCCCGGTTGCGATGTATGCGTCGAGCTCCGAATCGGGGATGTCGTCGACGAAGGTCACCTCGGCCACGGCGACGGCGCCCACGGCCCGGCCGACCGCACCGTTGGTGTGCTCGATCAGCCAGTGACCGGAGTAGAGCTGACCGGTGCGCCCGCGCTGCCCGTGCCAGCGTTCCCTGGCCCGGTCGGGGGTGTGCGGCTTGCCGTAGATGACGCCGTCGAGCACGAAGACCGAGTCCCCGCCGAGAATCAATCCGTCGATGCCGTGGTCGGCGCCGGCGGATGCGACGGCCTCCGCTTTCGCCCTGGCCAGCAGCTCCACCACATGGTGCGGGGTGAGCGCGGCGCCGGTGCGGGCGGCTTCGGCCAGCGCGACGGCATCCTCGTCGACGTCAGGCGCGATGGTGACCGGTTCGATGCCCGCCGCACGCAGCAATGACAGCCGGGCAGGAGAGGTGGAGGCGAGATACAGACGCATGGAACCCTTCGGTGGCGCGACAGTGTGGGATGCTCATTCAATGGGCACCAACACTAATCGTCAGGCAAGTCAGAGCATTCCAGAGGGCGAGATCGGCACAGAACTCGACCTTGATATCACCAACGTAGCCCACGGCGGCATCTTCGTCGCCAGGCACGAGGGCCGCGTGATCTTCGTCAGCGACACCCTGCCGGGGGAGCGGGTGCGGGTGCGCCTGACCGACGCGAACAAGAAGAGCTTCTGGCGAGCCGAGACTGTCGAGGTCCTCGACGCGGCCCCCGAACGCCAGCCGCACATCTGGGCCGCTGCCGCCATCGACCGCGATCCGGCCGACCGTGCCGGCGGCGCCGAATTCGGCCACATCGAACTCGGCCACCAGCGCGAACTCAAGCGCCAGGTTCTCGCCGACGCCCTGCACCGGATGGCCGGCGTCGACACCGACGTCACGGTCGAGCCGGTCCCGGTCGCCGCGGACGCCTCACCCGGCGACGCCATGGACGGCACCGGCTGGCGCACCAGGGTGCGCCTGCACGTGACGGAGACCGGCATCGTCGGCCCGTACGCGGCCCGCTCGCACCGGGTGATCCCCGTCGACGACCTGCCGCTGGCCGTGCACGCCCTCGAAATGGCCGCGCCGCTGGACAAACTGTTCGCCGGCGCCGCATCCGTCGATGTCATCGCCCCGAGCGTCGGCCCGGTGCAGATCCTGGTCGGCGAGCAGGACGACAAGGGTCGTCGGCGCCGCACCGCACCCAAGCCGATCACCGAGGTGGTCGGTGACCGCGAATTCAGGCTGGACGCCGCCGGGTTCTGGCAGGTGCACGCCCGCGCCGCCGAAACCCTGTTCGCCGCCGTGCAGGACGCCATCGACCCCGACCTGTTCGACCCGAAGGCAGCCAACCTCGACCTGTACGGCGGTGTGGGGCTGCTCGCCGCCGCCGTCGGCGACAGGTTCGGATCCGACGTTCGCATCACCTCGGTGGAGAGCGACGCGCAGGCCACCGAGAACGCCAGCGCGAACCTCGCCGAATGGGTCGGCGCCACCGCGCAGACCGGCAGGGTCGACAAGTTCCTGACCGGTCTCACCCGGGAGTCCGGCGAGGCCGAGCGCGCCCGCCAGCGGGCCGCGACCGTGGTCCTCGACCCGCCGCGCTCCGGCGCCGGCGGCGAGGTCGTTGACACCCTGGTGCACCTGGGCCCGGCCCAGGTGGTCTACGTGGCCTGCGATCCGGTGGCCCTGGCCCGCGACGTCGCCCTGTTCGCCGAGCACGGCTACACGCTGCGCAGCCTGCGCGCCTTCGACCTGTTCCCGAACACCCACCACGTCGAGGCCGTCGCGCTGCTCACCAGATAGCTAGTGTTAGCAGCAGAACCGACGACGAAAGATGAAGACACCGTGACCGAGCCCCACGTATCGCCCGACCGGGGCGACCAGCCCGTACGTGTCGGGATCGCCGACGACCATGAGTCTGTGCGGCTGGGCATCAAGGCCGCCTGTGAGAACGCGGGCTTCGAGGTGGTCTTCGCGGCCGCGACGGTGCGCGAACTCGTCGCCGGCCTCGCCGCCCGCCCTGTCGACGTGATAGTTCTGGACCTCTCGCTCGGCGACGGGTCGCTCGTCACCGACAACGTGCACCTCGCCCGCGGCACCGGCGCCTCGGTGCTGGTGCACAGCATCGCCGACAGGGTCGCCCTGGTGCGGGAGGCCCTGGCCGCCGGTGCGGCCGGCGTGATCCCCAAGTCCTCCCCGACGACCACCGTGATGGCCGCCGTCGCCTCGGTGGCGCGGGGCGATGTGCTCAACAACCTGGAGTGGGCCACGGCCATCGACGCCGACCGCGACTTCGCCAAGGCCCAGCTGGGCCGCCGCGAACGCGACGTGCTGCACCTCTACGCCTCCGGCCTGCCGCTGAAGATGGTGGCGATGCAGCTGGGGATCGCCCATTCCACCGCCAGGGAGTACCTCGATCGCATCCGGGTGAAGTACGTCGAAGTGGGCCGGCCCGCCCCCACGAAGGTGGACCTGCTGCGCAGGGCCGTCGAAGACGGCATCCTGCCGGGTCTCGACCCGGATGGCGGGGATGGGCGCTCCTAGACCGGCGGAGGCCGCCCCGGTCCGGTCGTTCAGGCTCTCGGCGAGCCGGGTCGCGCCCGAGCAGCTGGGCGCCGACCTGCTCAACGAGTCCAAGCAGCCCCGCAAACCGATCAGCCGCGCGCAGATCGAGCGGGTGGTGTCCAGGGCCGTCGGCGGCGTCGGCCTGATCTTCGCCCTGCAGACCTACCCGGCCATGCTCGGCCAGCTCGACAGCCTGAAGCCAGGCCTGGGTGTCGCCGTCACGGTGGCGATCTTCGGCGGGCTCGGTGTGGCGGTCATCGCCACCCTGGTGAAGAAGTTCATCAGGAGCACCAGCGGCCTGTTCGCGGTGCTCTACCTTGCTGCCCTGATCGCCTGGCCGGCGATGCTCAGCGCCCCGGAGGACACCCTCGACGGCAAGCCCTGGCTCTGGTACCTCTGCACCGTCGCCACATCCTGCGCCGCGGTGTCGTTCTCGCTGTGGTGGGCGATGATCTACACGCTGGTGGCGCCCATCGTCTACGGCATCGTGCGGGTGCTGCCGGCCGGCGGCGGGGCCGAGCCGATGCTCGGCGCCCTCGACGCCCTCTATGCGATCCTGCTCGGCCAGGTGGTGCTCATCATCATCACCATGCTGCGCCAAGCCACCGCCGCCGTCGACACCGCCCAGACCAACGCCCTGACGACGTATTCGGCCGCCGTGCGCCAGCACGCCACCGAGGTGGAGCGGGTGCAGGTGGACTCCATCGTGCACGACAGCGTGCTCGCCGCCCTGCTGTCCGCCGCGGCCGCCGGCACGCCGAAGTCCGCCGAGCTCGCCGCCACGATGGCCCAGGAAGCCATCACCCGGCTCAACGAGGCCGGCTCACTCCCCGCCGCCGACGACAACATGGTGCCGTTCAGCGACCTCAAGGACCGCATTCGGGCCATCGCCGGCCGGTTCGACGAGCCGATCGACTACATCGACTGCGATGCGGAGAACATCAGCCTGCCCGCTCACGCCGCCGAGGCCCTGTACTCCGCCAGCGCCCAAGCCATCGTGAACAGCATCCAGCACGCCGGCGCCCCCGGCGACGCCGTGGCCAGGTCGGTGCGGATGAACACCAACCTGCTCGGTGGCTGCGTCATCGAGATCGTCGACTCCGGGGTCGGATTCGACCCGGCCGCCGTGCCCAACGAGCGCCTGGGCCTGCGCATCTCGATCCGGGAACGCGTCGCGACGGCCGGCGGAATCGTGCACGTGCAGAGCGGTGGTGGCCAGGGCACCTCGATCCTGATCGAGTGGCCGCTGAGCGAAAGCGGGGAGGACGCATGATCACCGTCCCCCGCGGGTTGATCCTCTCGCTGGCCGCCTTGTTCTCCGCGTATCACGTGATCCTGGCGCTGTATTCGCTGGATGCGCCCACCTCGCCGGTGCCCCCACTGATCGCGATCCTGCTCTATGTCGTGGCCACCGCGATGAGCCTGTGGCCGAGCAGCCCGGCCCGGATGTCGCTGGCGCTGGCGTTCTTCAACGTGGCGGTCTGCATCGCCGTGCCGCTGCTCGTCGGCAGCCAGTTGGACGGCTCGGTGCCGGACAACGGCTACGCCACCTGGTATGTGGCCGCGGTCGGCACCCTGATGACCATCACAGCCACCCGCAGGCGCGCAGCGCTCGCCTGGGTCGGGGTGGCCTTCCTCGTCGCGCACACGCTGATCTGGGCCGGTGCAGGGGCCCTCGCGTCGATGGGAGTGATCGGCAGCGTCGTCTGGGTGTTCGTGGCGGTGACCCTGGCCAGGGCGCTGGCCAAGGCCGGCCGGGACGCCCGGCAGTACGGCCTCGCCGAGCGGGAGGCCACCGAATGGCAGGCGGCGCAGGACGCGCACCTGTACGAGCGTCAGGTGCGCCTGGCCCAGACCATCCGGCTGGCGGCGCCGATGCTGCGCCGCATCGTGCTGGAGGGCGGCGCCCTCACCGATGCGGAGCGGCAGGAATGCCGGCACCTGGAAGCCGCGATCCGGGACGAGATCCGCGGCCGCAAACTGCTCAACGACGCTGTGCGGCATGAGGTCATGGCGGCCAGGCGCCGCGGGGCCACCGTCACTCTGCTCGACGAGGGCGGAATCGACGACCTGCGCGGCGTCGACCTTCAGATTGTGTTGAACACGCTCGCCGACGCCATGGCCGCCACCACGGCGGCCACCATCATCGCCAGAACGGCGGCTGACGGCTCGGGAACCGCCGTGACGGTGGTGGGCATCAAGAGCCCCGACCCGAGGCTCAGCGCGCTCGGGCAGGATTCGCCGGACGAAGAGGTCGACCTGTGGCTGGAGATCCCGCGGAGCGGCCGGGAGGCCGGCCGGCACTGAACCCGGACATGCGAAAGGGGATCAGCCCGGAGGCAGATCCCCTTCCAACATTTCCGTGTCGGGGTGACAACCCGAATGTCACCCTGACGCGCCCCCAACACATTCGCCTGCTTACCCTAGTCGGCGAATGATTGGTGGTGTCACTCGAAAGCAACACCCAGCAATAACAATATTGCTGCCTGCCCGGCCCCGGGAAAAGTCGTCATTTAGGGGGACAGGACAGCGCGTGGTCAGGCGGTGAAGCCGCGCCAGCGTTCGTCGCCCCGCGCCAGGGGAGCCCTGGTGTTGCGCTGGCTGTCCTGCCAGGGGGTGGTGATGCCATGCGGTGTTGCCCGCAGGTTGTCGGACTCCGCGCGCAGCAACGCCCGCAGCACGGCGGTCACGGCGGCGGCCTCCTGCTCGGTGACTCCTGTCGTCACGAAGGTGAGCTCGGCCGGGTCGAAGCCTGGGTTGACGGTGTCTGTCATGGTGGCCCCTACAGCGGGATGTTCCCGTGCTTCTTGGCCGGCAGGCTCGCACGCTTGGTGCGCAACGCCCGCAGCGCCTTGACCACGGAGACCCGGGTTGCTGCCGGTTCGATGACCCCGTCGAGCTCGCCGCGCTCGGCGGCGAGGAACGGGCTGGCGACGTTGTAGGTGTACTCGTTGGCCAGGCGGCTGCGCACGGCGGCGACATCCTCGTTGGCGGCCTCTGCGCGCTTGATCTCGGCCCGGTAAAGGATGTTCACGGCGCCCTGTCCGCCCATCACCGCGATCTCCGCGGTGGGCCAGGCCAGGTTGATGTCTGCACCGAGCTGCTTGGAACCCATCACGATGTACGCGCCGCCGTAGGCCTTGCGCAGGATCACGGTGATCAGCGGAACCGTGGCCTCGGCATAGGCGTAGAGCAGCTTCGCGCCGCGGCGGATGATCCCGGTCCACTCCTGGTCGGTGCCGGGCAGGAAGCCGGGCACGTCGACGAGGGTGAGGATCGGGATCGAGAACGCGTCGCAGAACCGCACGAACCGGGCGGCCTTCTCGCCGGCGGGGATGTTCAGCGTGCCGGCCATGGCGTTGGGCTGGTTGGCGACGATGCCGACGCTGCGACCCTCGATGCGGGCGAAGCCCACCACGATGTTCGGCGCGAACAACGGCTGCGTCTCGAGGAAGTCGCCGTGGTCGACGATGTGCTCGATCACCGTCTTCACGTCGTAGGGCTGGTTGGGCGAGTCCGGGATCAGCGTGTTGAGCTTGAGGTCGGCATCCGTGGTCTCGAGCTCGACCTCGCTGTCGAAGACCGGCAGCTCAGCGAGGTTGTTGTCGGGCAGGAAGCCGAGCAGGGTGCGCGCGTAGTCGAGGGCGTCGGACTCGTCGCTGGCCAGGTAGTGCGCCACCCCGGAGATGGTGTTGTGGGTGAGCGCGCCGCCGAGCTCCTCCATGCCCACGTCTTCGCCGGTGACGGTCTTGATCACGTCGGGGCCGGTGACGAACATCTGGCTGGTCTTGTCGACCATGATCACGAAGTCGGTCAGGGCGGGGGAGTACACCGCGCCGCCGGCGGCCGGGCCGCAGATGATCGAGATCTGCGGGATCACACCGGATGCCGCGGTGTTGCGGCGGAAGATCTCGCCGTACTTGCCGAGGGCCACGACGCCCTCCTGAATACGCGCTCCGCCGGAGTCGAGGATGCCGATGATGGGCACCCCGGTCTTCAGGGCCAGATCCATCACCTTGATGATCTTCTCGCCGGCGACCTCGCCGAGCGAGCCGCCGAAGATCGTGAAGTCCTGGGAGTACACGGCCACCTGACGGCCGTGGATGGTGCCGGTGCCGGTGACGACGGAGTCGCCGTACGGGCGCTTCTTCTCCATGCCGAACGCCACGGTGCGGTGCCGCACGAACTCGTCGAGCTCCACGAACGAACCCGGATCCAGCAGTTCGTCCACCCGCTCGCGGGCGGTCATCTTGCCCTTGGCGTGCTGTTTCTCGATGGCGGCCTCGCCGCTCGCGGTCACGGCCTCGTGATAGCGCTTCTTGAGGTCGGCGAGTTTTCCAGCCGTCGTGTACAGGTCGGGTCCGGTCGGGTTCTCAGTCACGCCGTTCACTCTACCGGCCCCGCCCCGCACCATCCCCAGAGTGCGCCGGCCGCCCCGCCCCGGCCGGTGTACAACTCCCGCAATTCGTGCCCGGCCACGCCGGAATGCCCGGTTCCGCACCAAACTGGGCAGAATTGCAGGAGTTATGAATCCCCACGGGTGGGAGAAGAGGCGTGAGCATGGAGTTTTCGGGCAGCCGCGGTATCGGGGCACGGTTCGAGTACCTCGACGAGGCCGGGTCGACCAATGACGTTCTGGTGACCAGGGCGATGGGCGCGGATGCCGCGGCCTGGCCCAACCTCTCGGTCATCGTCACCGACAACCAGACCAGCGGGCGCGGCCGTCTCGGTCGCACCTGGTTGGCGCCGCGCGGCAAGTCGTTGGCCGTCTCGGTGCTGCTCCGCCCGACGCTGCCGGCCGGGCCGCTGCCCGCGAACCGGTTCGGCTGGTTCCCCCTGCTCGCCGGAGCGGCCATGACCCTGGCCGTGCGATCCGTCGTGCAGGGCGCGCAGGCGGTGCCTGGCGGCGACGAGGAGGCGCCCCGGCACGAGGTGGCGCTCAAGTGGCCCAACGACGTGCTCATCGACGGCTACAAGGTCTCCGGCATCCTGTCCGAGCTGCTGCCGGACGGCAGCGGGGTGTGCATCGGTGCGGGGTTGAACCTCGCGCTCGACGAGCACGACCTGCCCACGCTCACCTCCACGTCACTGATGCTGGTCACCGGCAGCATCCCCAACCCGGATGCCGTGCTCGCCGCCTACCTGGGGGCGCTGCGCGACCTCACCGAGAACTTCCTCGCCCACGGCGGGGACCCGGTGGCCAGCGGCCTGCACGACCAGGTGAGCGGCCTGTGCGGCACCCTGGGCTCTGCCGTGCGGGTGGAACTGCCCGGCGGTCAGGATCTGGTGGGCACCGCCGTGGGCCTGGATCCCGACGGTCGCCTGCTCGTCGAAGACCGGGTGAACGGCGATGTGCGGGCCGTTGCCGCCGGGGACGTGACCCATCTGAGGTATTAATGGGTTATGACCAACCCAGCCAGCACCACCCCGGGCGCGCCAACGCCGGCGCCCGAAGCAGAGGTGGTCGTGGCCCGGCTGCGTCGGCATGCCCGGGTGCTGTTCTGGCCCACTCTCGTGCTGATCGGTGTCTGTGCGGCCACGGGTTACTTCTACGCCAACCTGCCGGAGCCGTGGCAGAACGTGATGGTCCTGGTCGGCGCCGGGGTTGTCGTGGTGCTGCTCTGGCTGGTGCCGGTGGTGTCTTGGCTGACCACGCGGTACACGATCACCACCCGGCGCATCATCTTCGTGCACGGCATCTTCGTGCACGTCCGCCAAGAGCTGCTGCACAGTCGCGGCTACGACGTGAGCGTGCGCAAGAACTGGCTGCAGTCGCTGTTCAGGTCGGGAACCGTGCGGATCAACTCGGGCCTCGAGCACCCGCTGATGCTGCGGGACGTGCCCGATGCCGACCTGGTGCAGCAGGTCCTGCAGGACCTGATGGAGGTCTCCGCGACGGTCATGGCCGCCAGGCGGCAGGAACAATCAGCGCTCGGTGACGAGTCCACGCTCTGGACGGGCCGGTAGCCGCAGCGACCCTGTGCTCGTGGTCGCCGGTGCCGGTGCCGGTGCAGGCGCTCCGGCGAGCCGGGCCCGTCGGGTGGGCGAGAACACCCAGTAGCGGTAGAGGGTGAAGCGGAAGACGGCGCCGAGCAGCAGCCCGATCACGTTCGAGGAGATGTTGTCGGCGATGACGCTGGTGTAGCCGAGCACGTAGTGACTGACCCACAGGCAGGCCAGGCCGATTCCCATGCCGACGAGGCTGACCGCGAAGAATTCCAGCCCCTCCCGCACGGTCTGGGACTGCCGGTCCTTCGAAAACGTCCAATACCGGTTGCCCACCCAGTTCGCCAGGATCGCGAGCACGGTCGAGACCACCTTCGCCCAGATCGGGCCGGAGTCCACCGCGTCGGGGGAGAAGACCGTGGCCCGCAGCAGGTTGAAGACCGTGATGTCCACCGCGAAGCCGACGAGCCCGACCATGCCGAACTTGGCCAGCTGGGCGACAAAAGCGAACAGCCAGTGCCTCGTGAAGGGTGTTCTCGACATGCATCCGTCCGGCCGATAGGTGAAAATGGAACGTGGAGCGAGATAACGCGCTTCTTTCGCAGTCTACGTCCCGGTATTTTCCCCATCCTGAGAGTTCCCGGTCCTCCGGATGAACGGTCGCACAGAAATTGGTGAACAGATGAGCACGATCGTTGGTGTGATCGGCGGAGGCCAATTGGCCCGCATGATGATCCCCGCCGCGGTGAACCTCGGCATCGACCTGCGGGTGCTGGCCGAGGCCGACGGCATGTCGGCGAACCTTGCGGCGGTGTCGGTTGGCGACTACCGGGACGCCGCGACGGTACTCGCATTCGCCGAGACCGTCGACGTGGTCACCTTCGACCACGAGCATGTTCCGCAGGCGATCCTCACCGAGCTGGTGGCGCGCGGGATCGCCGTGCACCCGGGGCCGGACGCCCTGCTCTACGCCCAGGACAAGCTGCTCATGCGTGCGCGGCTGACCGAGCTCGGCCTGCCGGTTCCCGACTGGGCAGCGGTCGAGGACTCGGCCGGGCTGGCCGCCTTCCTGGCCGATCACGGTGGCAGGGCCGTGGTCAAGACGGCTCGGGGTGGCTACGACGGCAAGGGGGTCAGAGTGGTGTCCCACGCCCATGAGGCGGACGACTGGTTTCTCGCGCTCGCCGAAGACGCCAACGGCGGCGCACTGTTGGTCGAGGAGCTCGTGGACTTCCGCCGGGAACTCGCGCAGGTCGTCGCCCGCCGTCCGTCGGGCGAGATCGCGATTTGGCCGGTCGTGGAGACCGTTCAGCAGGGCGGCGTCTGCGCCGAGGTCATCGCGCCGGCCCCGAAGTCGGCCGGGCGGCTCAGCGACGTCGCCGCCGACATCGCCGAGCGGGTCGCCGAGGGCATCGGCGTCACCGGGGTGCTCGCCGTGGAACTGTTCGAAACCACCGACGGCCGGTTGCTGGTCAACGAACTGGCGATGCGTCCGCACAACAGCGGCCATTGGTCGATCGACGGGTCGACCACGAGCCAGTTCGAGCAGCACCTGCGCGCCGTGCTCGACCTGCCGCTGGGCGGCACCGGGCTGCGCGAATCGTGGTCGGTGATGGTCAACATCCTCGGCGGACCCGCCGAGGGCACCATGGCAGACCGCTATCCGGCCGCATTCGGCGAGCAGCCCACCGTCAAGGTGCACAATTACGGCAAGGCCCCCCGTGCGGGCCGGAAGATCGGCCACGTCACGGCTGTGGGATCGGATCTGGACTCGGTCACCTACCAGGCGCGTGCCACTGCGGCTTTTTTTCAGGACTAAAGCCTAAGATCATCACCGTGCCAGACAACCTCGTGACTCCTGCCCCCGAGTCCGTCCCCGCTTCAGCCGTGCTCGTCGGCGTTGTGATGGGGTCGGACTCCGACTGGAACGTCATGAGCGACGCCGCGGCGCTGCTTAGCGAATTCGGTGTCGCCCACGAGGTGCAGGTGGTGTCCGCCCACCGCACGCCGGAGAAGATGATCCGGTACGGCCAGGATGCGCACGGCCGCGGTCTCAAGGTGATCATCGCCGGAGCCGGCGGCGCGGCGCACCTGCCCGGCATGCTCGCCGCGGTGACGACCCTGCCCGTCGTCGGGGTGCCGGTTCCACTCGGCCGCCTGGACGGCCTGGACTCGTTGCTCTCCATCGTGCAGATGCCCGCCGGTGTTCCCGTCGCGACGGTCTCGATCGGCGGCGCCCGCAACGCCGCCCTGATCGCCGTGAAGATCCTGGCGACGGCGGATGACACGCTGCGCCTCAAGCTGCAAGGTTACGCCGACCAGCTGGCCGAGCAGGTGGAGCAGAAGAACACGGCCCTGCAAGCGAAGCTATGACCAGCGCCAGCAGTCCGATCCGGTACCCGAACTCCGGCTCCAGCCAGGTAATGACCCGGCGGGCCTGGTGGCTCGTGGTGCTCAATATCCTCATCCCGGGCTCCGCCCAGGTGCTCGCAGGAAGCCGCGGGCTCGGCCGGTTCGGCCTGCGGGCCACCATCAGCTTCCTGACCCTCGTCGTGATCGCCGGCGTCGTCTACGCGCTGAATCCTGAGATTCTGCTCACCGTGGCCACCAACTCGATCGGGCTGTGGGCGATGGCCGCCGTCATGGTGTTCTACGCCGTGATGTGGGTCATCCTGACCTTCGACACCATCCGGCTGTCCCGGCTCGTGAAGGCCAGGCCCAAGGCTCGGCCGTTCATCGCCGGACTGGCGACGGTTGTCATGGTCATCGTCGCCGGAACCGCCGGCTATGGCGCCTACGTGGCCACCACGGCCAGCGGGTTCCTCTCGACGGTGTTCGCCGTGGGCCCGTCGGAGCCCCCGGTCGACGGCCGCTACAACATCATGCTGCTCGGTGGCGACGCCGGAGCCGACCGCGAGGGGATGCGACCCGACAGCACCTCGGTGGTGAGTATCGACGCCGAGACCGGGAAGGCCGACATCATCGGCATCCCCAGGGATCTCGAGTACGTGCCGTTCCCGGAAGACTCCCCCCTGTACGCCTCGTACCCCAACGGCTACGGCTACAACGGCACCTGCGACGTGGATGTCTGCCAGCTGAACTCGATCTACACCGAGGTCGAGCTGAAGAGCCCGGAGATGTACCCCAACGCCGTGGCCGAGGGCAGCGAGCCCGGCATCGAGGCCATGCGCGACGCCGCCAGCGGCATCACCGGACTCACCATCCAGTACTACGTGCTCATCGACATGCAGGGCTTCTCGCAGCTCATCGATGCTCTCGGTGGGGTCGACATCAACGTGGCAGAGCGGCTGCCCATCGGCGGCAGGGAAGAAGACCTGAGCGACGTCGAGGGCTGGGTGGAACCCGGCCAGCAGCACATGGACGGCTTCACCGCCCTCTGGTACGGCCGGGCCAGGCACGGCTCGAGCGACTACGACCGGATGTCCCGGCAGCGCGTGCTGCAGGAAGCGATCCTCAAGCAGTTCAACCCGACGAACGTGCTCACCAAGTTCCAGGGTGTTGCCCAGGCAGGCCAGGAAGTCGTGAAGACCGACGTGCCGCAGGGCATGCTCGGCTACTTCACCAACCTCGCCACCAAGACCCAGCAGCTGCCCGTCGGCGCGGTCGAATTGGTTCCCGACAACGGGATCGACCCGACCGACCCCGACTACGCGTACATCGCCGGCCTGATCGACGCCGCGTTGAACCCGGTCACCGAGGAGACCCCGGCACCCTGACGGCTGACGGCTGACGGCTGACCGCTGACCGGCGGCCGACCCGCTACAGGTCGGCGTGCAGCTGCCAGACCCGTTCGGCGGTGTCCCGCCAGCTGAAGGCCTTGGCCCGGTCGCTGCCGAAGATGCGCAACCGGTTGGAGAGCTCGGTGTCGCCGAGCACGCGGTGCAGGGCGGCGCCCAGCCGTTCGGGATAGCCGGCCGGGTCGTCCCGCGCCACCGTGAAGCCGGCGTCGCCGCCGGCCTCGACCAGGGCGGGCGCATCGGAGTGGATCACCGGAGTGCCGAAGTGGAAGGCCTGGATGATCGGCAGCCCGAAACCCTCCTCGAGGCTCGGATACACGAACACCGTTGCGCGCGACATCACCAGGGCTAGTTGTTGATCGGTGAGCCCGTTTAACGAGCGCACCCGGTCCGGTGCCAGGCCGGCCTCGTCCGCGACGGAGGCGAGGGTGAGTTCGCCCCACGAGTCCGGTCCGAGCACGATCAGCGGCAGGTCGGCCGCGCCGGGAAGGCCGAGGGCCGTGATCAGGGCGGTGACGGCGCGGCGCGGTTCCAGCGTGCCCGCGGTGAGGATGTACTCGTCAGGCAGGCCCAGGTCGTTGGCGATGGTTTCGGCCGCGGCGGAGTTGGTCGGCAGCTGCAGGCCGCTGCTGACGGCACCGCCGATGACGCGTACCCGGTCGCCGAAGTCCATGATCTCGCTGAGCTGGTCGGCCAGGGCGTGGCTGGGCACCACGATGGCGTCGGCGTGCTTGCGGGCGCGTTTGAGCATCATCTTGGACCACCCCACGGTGGTGGGGGTGAGCGACTCCGGATGCGTCCAGGCCAGCACGTCGTGCACCGTCACGGCGACCTGCGTCTCGTCCCTGGCCCTGTCGTGGCGGCGCAGCGGAGCGAACAGGCCCGGAGCGTGCACGAGCCCGTGGCCGGCGGACGTGGCCACGCCCAGCTGCCAGGCCGCGGAGAGTTCGCGTCGGCCCAGTGCCATCTTGTGCAGTCCGGCCAGGCCGGGCAGCGATGACTCGATGTACTCGTAGTTCTCTTGCGTCGTCGCCGAGACGATGCCCTCCACGACGCAGTCGGTGGGCGCGGTGCTGATCAAAGAGCGGGTGAGCTCTTCGGTGTACCGGCCGAGTCCCCCGGGGACAGGCGAGACCAGCTGGTCGACGATGACTCTGAGGGTGATCATGACGGGTCGAACGCGCCGTGGGACGCCGCGTCGGTGAGGGCTTCGGTCCAGGGCCGCATCGGGGTCAGGCCGGCGGCCGCCCAGGCGTCGTGGCCGAGCACCGAGTAGGCCGGCCGGGGGGCGGGTCGCACGAACTGGGAGCTGTCGGTCGGCAGCACCCGCTTGGGGTCGAGCCCGGCGTTGGCGAACACGGCCTTGGCGAAGCCGAACCAGTTGGTCTGCCCCGAGTTCGTGCCGTGGTAGATCCCGACGGGGGCGTCGGCGTCGAGCAAGGCCACGATCTGGGCGGCCAGGTCGACCGTCCAGGTGGGCTGGCCGAACTGGTCGGCGACCACGGAGACGGTGTCCCGGCCCGCGGCGAGGGTGAGCATGGTGCGGCCGAAGTTGGGCCCGTGCGCGCCATAGAGCCACGCGGTGCGCACGATGTAACTGCCGGCGGGGTTCTCGGTGAGGACGAACTGTTCGCCGGCGGCCTTGGTCCGGCCGTAGGCGTTGATCGGGTCGATCTCGGTGTCTTCCGGGTACGGACGGTTACCGGCACCGTCGAACACGTAGTCGGTGGAGATCTGCACGAGCTTCGCGCCCACGGCAGCGGCGCCGATGGCGAGGTTGCGGGGCCCCAGTGCGTTCACCGCGTAGGCGGCGGCCTCGTTCTCCTCCGCCGCGTCCACCGCGGTGTATGCGGCGGCGTTGATGATCACGTCGTGGCCGGTGACGGCCTCCCGAACGGCGGCAAGGTCGGTGATGTCCAGCTCTGCTCGGTCCACGGCCGTGATGTCGCGCCCCGCGAGGGCGCCCTGCAGGTCGCGACCGAGCATTCCGGCCGCGCCGGTGATCAGGTAACGGGTCATGCTCAGATCAGCGCCGCGCGGGCCTTGAGGGGTTCCCACCAGGAGCGGTTGTCGCGGTACCACTGCACCACGTCGGCCAGGCCCTTTTCGAAGGGGACCTCGGGGGCGTAGCCGAGTTCGGCCTGGATCTTGGAGATGTCCACGGAGTAGCGCAGGTCGTGGCCGAGGCGGTCGGCGACGCGGTCGACGTAGGACCAGTCCTTGCCGGCGGACTCGAGGAGCATCTCGGTGAGTTCCTTGTTGGTCAGTTCGGTGCCGCCGCCGATGTTGTAGATCTCGCCGGCGCGGCCCCGGGTGAGGACCATGGCGATGGCGCGGGTGTGGTCGTCCACGTGCAGCCAGTCGCGGATGTTGTTGCCCTCGCCGTAGAGGGGAACGTGCAGGTCGTCGATGAGGTTGGTCACGAACAGCGGGATGACCTTTTCGGGGAAGTGGTACGGGCCGTAGTTGTTGCTGCAGCGGGTGATCGACACGTTCAGGCCGTGGGTGCGGTGGTAGCTGCGGGCGAGCAGGTCGCTGCCGGCCTTGGAGGCGGAGTACGGGGAGTTGGGCTCCAGGGCGCGTTCCTCGTTCCAGGAGCCCTCGGCGATGGAGCCGTAGACCTCGTCGGTGGAGACGTGCACGAAGCGGGGCAGGTCGTGGCGGAGCGCCGCGTCCAGGAGCTGCTGGGTGCCGAGCACGTTCGTCTCGACGAAGATCGACGCGTCGCGCACCGAACGGTCCACGTGGGATTCGGCGGCGAAGTGCACCACGGCGTCCAGGCCGGGGAAGAGGGTGTCGAGCAAGGCGCCGTCGCGGATGTCGCCCTGCACAAAGGAGTACCTCGGAGAATCGGCCACGGGGGCCAGGTTTTCCAGGTTGCCGGAGTAGGTGAGGGCGTCGAGGACGACGATGTCCGCGCCCTCCAGGCCGGGGTAGGCGTCCTGCAGGGTGCGGCGAACAAAGTTCGAGCCGATGAACCCGGCGCCGCCGGTGACGAGGATCTTCATACGTAGATAACCATTCCGTTTGCGTATAGGTGCCTCCGTGATTCTACCGGACACGCCTTGCTAGGCTGGCGAACGTGCAGATTCGTGAACTCTCCGTGCCCGATTCCTACGAGATAACGCCCAAGCAGTTCGGTGACGATCGGGGCGTGTTCCTCGAGTGGTATCGCTTCGACAAGCTGAGCGAGACCATCGGGCACCCGCTGGACCTGCGCCAAGCGAACACCAGTGTGTCCAGTCGCGGCGTCGTGCGTGGTATCCACTTTGCCGATATCCCGCCGGGGCAGGCCAAGTACGTCACCGCCGTGCACGGCGCGATCATTGACTACATCGTCGACATCCGGGTCGGCTCACCGACCTACGGGCAGTGGGATTCGGTGCTTCTGGACGACGTGGACCGCAAGGCGGTCTACCTGGCCGAGGGCCTCGGTCACGCTTTCGTCGCGCTGACTGACAAAGCCACCGTGAGCTACCTGGTCTCCTCCACCTACACCGTGGGCGCCGAGCACGGCATCAACCCGCTCGACGAGGAAGTGGGTCTGACCTTCCCGTCCGCTGCCGGAGAACTCCTGCTATCCCCGAAGGACACCGACGCGCCCAGCCTCGCCGAGGCCGCCGCGAGCGGGCTGCTGCCCACCTGGGACGCCGCTCGCGCCTACTACCAGTCGCTGAACGAACGGAACTAGACCATGCGCGGAATCATTCTCGCCGGAGGCTCTGGCACACGCCTGTGGCCGATCACCAAGGGCATCTCCAAGCAGCTGATGCCTATCTACGACAAGCCGATGATCTACTACCCCCTGTCGACTCTGATGATGGCAGGCATCCGCGAGGTACTCATCATCACCACCCCCGAATACAACGATCAGTTCAAGGCACTGCTCGGCGACGGCGGCGACCTGGGCATTCGTCTCGAGTACGCCGTGCAGCCATCCCCGGACGGCCTCGCGCAAGCATTCACAATCGGTGAGGATTTCATCGGCGACGATAGTGTGGCCCTGGTCCTCGGCGACAACATCTTCCACGGCGCCGGCCTCGGCACGGCGTTGCGCAACAACGCCGATATCGACGGCGCTCTGATCTTCGCGTACCACGTGTCCAATCCCACCTCTTACGGCGTGGTGGAGTTTGACGCCGACCTCACCGCCGTGTCGATCGAAGAAAAGCCGACCAAACCCAAGAGCAACTACGCCGTCCCCGGGCTGTACTTCTACGACAACTCGGTTGTCGAGATCGCCAAGTCGATCGAACCGTCCGCCCGTGGCGAGCTGGAGATCTCCACCGTCAACGAGCGCTACCTCAACCAGGGCAACCTTCACGTGCAGGTCCTGGACCGCGGCACCGCCTGGCTGGACACCGGCACCTTCGAATCGATGATGCAGGCCTCCGAGTACGTGCGCGTGATCGAAGACCGCCAGGGCCACAAGATCGGCTGCATCGAAGAGATCGCCTGGCGCGCCGGCTGGATCGACGACGCCCAACTCGCCAAGCTCGCCGCCCCGCTCGCCAAGAGCGGCTACGGCGTCTACCTCTCCGGCCTGCTCAAGAACGATTAGCAGCACTCGCCGACATCAAGAGAAAGGCCCCGCGGACGCGATCCACGGGGCCTTCGCAGTAGCCGGGGCGGGCTAGCCGCCCGACTGGATGTGGGAGAGGACATCGTCCATGGTCGCCTTGATCCCGGCGGGCAGGCTGGTGAGCTGTCGACGGTTGAGGTCCGGCCAGACCGTTGAGCTGATGCGCAGGTCGAGACCTTGCATCGACGCCTCGGCCGAGTAGCCCAGCATGACGTTCGGGTTGCTCTTGGCCAGGGTGCGGATGTGCCCCAACAGATTGCTGATCGTCACGGCCTGGCCTGAGGCGATGTTCTTGACGATCTCGCTGCGGCCCTTGCTCGCCGACACCGCGAGCAGGCGTGCCATGCAGTCCACGACCAGCTCCGCGCAGTCGCGCACGAAGATGTAGTCGCGCATGGTCTCCAGCGGCACAAAGATCGAGGCGGGCTTGGGCGAGAACTGGGCCTTGGCCAGGTGGGAAATCAGGCCCTGCATCTTGCCGAGCTTCTGGCCCGGCCCATAGAGATTGGCGATCCGGCCGGCAAGCACCGAGACGCCTGACGCGCGGGAGAAATCGAACAGGCTCGCCTCCGCGTCGAGCTTGAACCGGCCATAACCGGAGATCGGCACCGGGGTGCTCTGTTCGTCGAACGGCGGATGCGCGGAGCCGCCGTAGACCCCGCCGGCGGAGGAGGCGTAGAACATGGCGCCGCGGCCCGCCGTGCCGTGCGCCCCTGCCGCGGTGCTGATGACGTCGAGCACGAGCCGCAGCTGGTGTAGCTCCCGCGCGATCGCTGCCGGGGGAGTGGAGGTCACGGCGTTGCCGGCCAGCCACAGCACAACCCAGTCGGCGGAGTCGGTGGCCGCGGAACGGAGCAGCCTCTCGGCGGTGGCGGCGGCCGAGGCGACCAGGGCGTCGTCATCGGACCAGGGCAACGGATCCGCGGGCAGCAGCACCCAGTCGGAGCGACGCGCGATCGTGGCCGACGTGGCGCCACCGAGCAGGCCGCGGGCGCCGATCACCCAGGCGTAAGTGGTCACTTGACGGCTTTGCGCGTCCGCCCGAGAGGCCCATCCGCCGGGTCGGTCGTGATCAGGTAGGGCGGCTTACCCATTGCCATGTTCACGTTGATGCCGATGTACTCCGCGATGATGCCCAGGGAGAACAGGATGAATCCGGCGCTCAGTAACACCAGGACACTGAGGGACGCCCAACCCTGGATCGCGATGTCCCCGGCGAGTCGCTGGATGAAAATGACGATTGCGAAGATCACGCCGATTACGGCGAAGATCACGCCGAGACCGCTGACGATCCGGAGCCCCCTGGTGCCGGTGGTGAGGATCATTCGCCAGAAGTGCGAGAACAACCGACGCGCCGAGTAGCCGGAGCTACGTTCGCCCTCCTCGCGCAATTCGACCGGGGAGGTCGTAACGCGGGAGGCGACCCAGCCGATAGCGACGTCGAGGTAAACCCCGGAGCCGGCATAGGCGGCGACGCTGCGACCGATGTTGCCGAGCATCAGCCGGTAGCTCTGGTAGTCGGCGGCAGCGCCGGTGCCGGACAGCTTCGTGAGCAGGTACTTCGCCGTCTTCGAGGCGGCGTTGCGCATGGGTCCGTGCGGGGCCGGGTTGGTGGGCTTGGCGTAGACGACGCTGGCCTGCTCGCGCATGGCAGTGTCGAGCATCCCGCCGATCGCGCGCGGGTCGTGCTGACCATCCTCGTCGAGAGTGACGATCCAGTCACCGCCGGAGGAGGCCATGCCGGCCAGGGTGGCCGCGTGCTGACCGAAGTTCTTGCTCAGCCAGATGCCGCGCGCGAACGGGTAGCGTTCGGTGATGTCACGTATCACCGAAGCCGAGTTGTCGGGGCCGTGATCGAAGACCAGCAAGACTTCTTCCACCTGAAAGGTGTAGCCGTCTGGAGTAATGCTCAACCGCGTCAACGGTTCGATCTCGTCGAGCACATCGGACAGGGTGCGTTCGCCCTGATAGACGGGGATGACGATCGAGATGCTGTGGTCAGCGACGTCGGGGCCTGCAGAGGGGAGTGTCACGGGTTCAGAACCTATCACACGGGCCGTTTCGTCGGCCGGGTCAGGCGTTTGCTGCATCCGTCTTCACCGCCTTCGACATGCGGCGGCCGAGCCAAATGTAGGCGAGCCTGCGCACTTGAGCCATGACCCTGGCGCGGGTGTTGCCGAGCAGCCGGTCAGTGCCGGAGACAACATCCGGTCGGGTCTTCGCCATCCAGTTGTGGAAACCCATCGCCTGCGCGGCTTGCTCCGCGACCAGCCGGACACTCCACTGGCTGTCGGAGATCCGGAAACCGGCGAGGCTGCCGGGAACCCCCACAAACTTGCCTTCGAGCAGTACGAGCGAATAGGAGGTCTCGTCGATGAGGTAGGGCCAGCGGGAATCCCACCAGCCCACCTTCTCCAGGACGCTGCGGCGCATCAGCACGCAGCCGGGTTCACCGAAGATGTTGGTGCCCTGAGTGATCGTCTTCCGCACCGCGACGGTGCCGTCGTGAACGCCGACCAGTCCGGCGAGTCCCCGGTTCTTGATCACGGGAACACCGTTGGCATCAACGATGTCGCGCGGGGAGGCGGCGAGCACGGCGCCGGGTTCAGCGACGAGCGCCGCCACCTGCTGGGCCACGATGGTGGGGTAGAGCAGGTCGTCGCCGCAGACGAGCTTGATGAGGTCGCCGGTGGCCGCCTGGCTCACCCGGTTCCAGTTGCGCAACGCACCGCCACCGCCCTCGGTATGCAGCAGGGTGACTCGGGTGTCGGCGCTGTAGCGCTGCATGACTGCCCAGGTGTCGTCCGTGGACGAGTGGTCGGAGACGATCACCTCGAGGTTCGTGTAGGTCTGGCCGAGCACCGACTTCATAGTGTCATCGAGATAGTCCGCGTTGTTGTACGCGGGAATCACGATTGAGACGAGCGGTTCGTCCTGGTTAAAAGGGGTGGGGGCCGAAGGTGGCACGTTGGTACTCATGTGTAGGTGATGGCTCGTTTCGTTGTCGGAAACTACACCACCACGATAGCGGCTGCCCCTGTCGTGCGGTTGTGAAGGCACCGTGAGGGATAATCTTCTGGTGCAGTCCAAAATAGTGTGGCCCTTTCTCGTCGTGGTGGCGATCCTGGCGGGTTCTTCGATCCCGCTGCTGTTCGACCCCGGTTTCTACTACGTCGACGACAGTCAATCCGGTGCATTCGGCCAGTGGTACGAGATCGGCCGTCGGGTCCTCGACCTGGATTGGTCTCTGATCAACCCGCGAGTCTGGCAATCAGGCAACTACCTGGCTGAGGGCGCCTGGGGCATTTTGAGTCCGGTCCTCTGGGTAGTGGGCATCGGCGCCCACCTCACCGGTAGTGCCCTGATCTTCAGCACCGTCGTGAAAATGATCTGCCTATTGGTCGGTGGCCTCGGTGTTTACGCCTTGGCGCGCAACTTCGGCGCATTGCGCCCCTGGGCAGCGTTGGTTGCGGTCGCCGCGCCGCTAGCGGGCTTCACCCTCTACATGGATGCCCCCTCGTGGGCCAATGGACTGATGGCATGGAGCTTCCTGCCCCTGACCTGGGTGCTTGCCCGTCGGGCCGTGCTGCAGGCGAAGTCGCCCACCCTGCCAATCCTCTCCGGTATCGCGCTTGTTGGGATCGGCTACGCGCATGCCACGATTTTCCTCGCCTTCACCCTGGCTGCCCTCATCGTCGAGGCATTCCTGACCAGGCATCGGCCGGCCATCGTGCGATCCTTTGTGCTCGCCTTCGCCTCCGGCAGCTTTGCTGTGATTGTGCACCTGCCCGGTCTGCTCACCGCACCGGTGACCGGACGCACCAGCGGACTGATGAACACCGATCTGCTGACAGTGAATCTCAGTGGGCTGTTCGCTTCCGGCATGCCCGTCGGAACGCCCGGCATGCTGTTCTTCAATGCGCAGTTCCCCTACGCCCCGCTGCTGTACATCGCGTGGTTCCTGCCCCTGCTCGCGTTTGTTGACATGACCCGCCTGCGCCATCTGCTGCGGAGCCGGTTGAGTATTGTGATCGTGCTTTGTCTCGCGCTCGTGGGCGTGCTTCTTCCCAGCGACTTCGGGCCGCTTCGCTTTCCCGTGCGCATGATGCCCTACCTCACCCTGGCCGTGCTGTTGCTGGTCGCCGTCGCGCTGTCGAATGCGCGTCCAGCCGCCCTAAGTCGCAACCGATTCTTCCTCGCGGGCGGTCTTGTCCTGATGGGCGCCGGCCTCACGTTTAGTGCCGGCCCGCAGTACGTCAAGGTTCTCGCCGCGGTCACCGCCGTGATCCTGATCGCCGTGTGGGTTGCCTATCGGGTGCTCAGCGATCGCACGCTCCCAGTGCTCGGCAGCGAATCCGCCGGTCGAATGGCGGGGCGGGGCGTGCCGCTCGTCGCCGGTGCCGCCATCGCTCTGACAGTGCTGCTTCTGATTCCGCAACATGTCTCGTCGCCCACTTCGCCGCTGCCAGATTACCGAGTGCCCAACGATGTGAGCGACTACCAGCAGCAGCTCGAGAACGCCGAAGGGGATGTAATTATCGCCGGGCGGGTCAGCGACTCCAGCATCCCAGGTGCGTGGGATGAGACACTCGTAGGCAACCTCTGGTACGTCACAGAGGAGGATGTCCAGAATGCGTACTCTGCTGTCTACTACACGCCGTACAACTCGCTCACGTGCATGCAGTACAACGGCGCAACCTGTGGAGACCTGTATGCGCGCCTGTTCACAACCATGCCGGAGACCGGGAAGACCGTCGCCGACCTAATGGGTGTCAGCTCGGTGCAGGCCGTCAAGTCCGCAGTTCCGGAGAGCGATTGGTCCGTGGTGCCCGAGGGTTGGCACGTTGCCGAAGACACCGCCAAGACCCGGCTGATCGTGCGGGACGAACCCGTCGCCGGAGCCGGCTCGGTCGTGTGGGCCTCCGACGGTACCCAAGTCACCGTTCTGCGCGAAGATGCCATGGGAGTGTCATTCCTGGTTGATGAGATCGGGGCCGACGGCGGCCAGGTCGCGCTCAGCCGTATCCCCTGGCCGGGGTACCAGGTCGACGGCGGCACGGTGTCGGCGGCACCCGTTGACACCTTCCTGCTCGGCATCGACCTGGATTCCGATCAGCTCGGTGAGACCGTGACTGTGTCGTTCTACGCACCCGGCTACCCGGCCCAGCTGGCGGCCGCTGCGTTGCTGCTGCTGATACTGCTCGGTTGGCCGATCCTGCGCCTGGTTGGACGGCGCAGGGATGGTCAAGGGCGTTTCGCCCGTGTGGCGCGCGCCAGTCGCGTTGCCGCACCCGAGGTCGCCGTATGACCACGGGAGCTGCGCGCGCCGTTGCGGTCGTGGTGGCCTACAACCGGCGGGATCTGCTGATCGAGGTGCTAGACGCCCTTGACGTTCAGACAGTTCAGGTCGCCGCGATTGTGGTGGTCGACAACGCGTCCACCGACGATACGGCCGCTCTCGTCCGGGAACGCTACGGGCACACCGACCTCGTCTCGGTGGCACGCAACACCGGCGGCGCAGGCGGCTTCGCAATCGGGACTGCCCGGGCAGTCGTTCGACACCAGGCAGACCTGGTCTGGCTGATGGACGACGACACCGTTCCCACCGCGACGGCCCTCGAGGCGTTGCTCGGCAGCGTCGGAGACGACCCCACAGCGACGATCGCAGGCTCCAGGGTCGTGTGGACGGACGGCCAGGACCACCCGATGAACACTCCGAGGATAAAGCCCTTTGTCGGGTCGCGGGAACGCGCCGCCGCCGCGGCGAGGAGCGCCCTGCCAGTGCGGAGTTCCTCATTTGTGTCGATGCTTGTTCGCGCAGACGCCGTTCGCAAGCATGGGCTACCGATCGCGGACTACTTTATCTGGAACGACGACTTCGAGTTCTCCACCCGTATCTTGCGCCACAGCCGGGGCCTGTTCGTGCCCGGCAGTGTCGTTATTCACAAGACGGCTAAGCTCGGCGCGACCGATGTCGACCCAGGGGAACGCTTCTACTACGAGGTGCGCAACAAGCTTTGGCTGCTGCGTCTTTCGCGCGGGCTGAGCCCGGCCGAGAAGGTCCTTTACACCGGATCGACCGTGCGGCGGTGGGCGCGCACCTTCCTCGCATCTACGAACCGCCCAGTACTCGTATCCGGTCTGCGCCGCGGCATACGCGACGGCTTTCGCAGCCGCCCTCGACCCAACCGGGTGGCGTTGGCCGGGCTGGGAGAGGCCTCCGAAGACGTCCTTGCCTGCGAAGCCGGGGTGAGCAAACCATGACCGGTACCGAATTCTCGCTCCTACTTCCGGTCTATGCCGGGGACAAGGCCGCTTACTTCGCCAAGGCATTCGCCAGCACCGTGGTCGACCAGACCCGGCGCCCCAGTGACGTCGTTGTCGTGCAGGACGGACCGATCGGGACGGACCTGGCCGCCGCCGTTGCCGCTGCAGCCGCCGGATCGCCCGTGCCGGTCAACCACGTGCGGCTGCCCGCTAACGTGGGCCTCGCCCGCGCGCTGGAGACAGGGCTCGGATACTGTGCTCACGATGTCGTCGCGCGCATGGATGCCGATGATATTTCGTTGCCGACCAGGTTCGAACTGCAGCTTGCGGTCATCGAATCTGGTTTCGACCTTGTCGGAACCGGCATGCTGGAATTCGACGAAGCTGGCCGGGTGCTTGGCAAGCGAATCCCGCCCACGGACCCGGACGAGATCGTCAGGAGCGCCAGGTTCCACGACCCGTTCAACCACCCGACCGTGGTGTATCGCCGGTCCGTGGTGGCCAGGGCCGGTGGCTACCGGGACCTCCCGTTGATGGAGGACTACTGGCTGTTCGCCCGGATGATCCAGGCTGGAGCAGTCGTTGCGAACCTGCCGGACCCCCTGGTGATGTACCGGGTGGACGCGGGCGCGTACGGGCGCCGGGGCGGGCTGAATCTGTTCCGCAGCGAGATCGCCCTGCAGCGCAGCCTGCTCAAGGACGGGTTCGTGACCCGGCGCCAGTTCACCCGCAACGTGCTTGTGCGTGGTGGGTACCGTTTCGTTCCGGTGTCCGTCAGGAGGGTGGCGTACCGACGGTTCATCGTGAGGGATTACGCCAACGAGTCCGACTGATCGCCGGGTGCGCCTCCGACGCTGCCCAGTGCAAGGTTGACCACGCGGACGGAGTGGGTGGGGCCTCGGTGGTCCCCCGCCAGCGGGTAGTGCGGCTGAGAGCGGCCCTATTGGGCGCGCATGCGTGCCACGGCTTCGTGCGATTCACCGTCGAAGACGACCTTGCCCTTGTCGATTAGGATGCCGCGGTCGCACAAGTCCGCGACCATGCCGAGGTCGTGGCTGACCACGACAAGGGTCCGTCCCTCAGCGTGCAGCTGCCGGATTTTTGCCAAGCATTTGCGCTGGAACGGCTCGTCGCCCACCGACAGGATCTCGTCGACGAGGAGGATGTCGACCTCGGTGTGGATTGCGACGGAGAAGGCCAGCCGAAGGAACATTCCGGAGGAATAGTGCTTGACCTCCGTGTCAATGAACTTGGCTATTTCGCTGAACTCCACGATGTCGTCGAAGCGCGAGTCGATTTCCCTCTGTGACATGCCGAGTATGGCGGCGTTGAGGTAAATGTTCTCCCGGCCGGACAGGTCCGGGTGGAAGCCTGCTCCGACCTCGATCAGACCGGCCACCCGGCCGCGGGTGAGGACTTCGCCGGTGTCGGGCCGCAGGACCCCGGAGATCAGCTTGAGGAGCGTGGACTTGCCTGACCCGTTGAAGCCAAGCAGCGCGACCGACTCGCCGCTGTTGATCTGAAAGCTGACGTCTTCGAGAGCATTGAAGCTGGAGGAGATGGGCTTACGCCGCACAGCAGCGATCACCGATTCCTTCAGGGAATGAGTGTGCCGCAGGAGGAAGGTCTTGCTGAGTTCGGAGGCGATAATCGCCAAGCGTGGCTTTGCCTCCGCTTGGTCGCTAGAGATCTTGGGCAAAGCGGCGCTCCAATCGGCGGAAGACAAGCTGTCCGATGACGAGCAGGAGGCTCGCTGTGACGAGGGCGCATAGGCCGTAGAACCACAGCCCGGTCGGCATCGGAATCTGGCCGTCGGTCGTCGGATACCAGAATCCGGCGTGCAACAACTCCACTGCGGCAGTAACCGGGTTGAGCTGGTAGATCACCATGAGCCAGTCCGGCAGGATCTTCTCGACCATCGTCCACTGGTAGAGGACCGGGGATGCCCACGTCGCCACGAGCAGGATGAGCTCGACGAAGTTCTGGGCATCGCGGAACGAGACATTGATGGAACCGAAGAACAAGCTCAGTCCCATCGCAAGCAGCACAATGATCAGCACGCCGAGCACGATGCCCAATACCTGCAGGAGATTCGGATGCCAGCCCGTGAGCACGCAGACGACCGCCAGCACGAGTGCCTGGGGGAGGAAGTTGATGAAGGCCACCAAGGTGGAGGACACCGGGAACAGCTCCCTGGGCAGGTAGATCTTCTTGATCAGCGGCGCGTTGTCCACGAGCGACTTGGTGCCGTTGCTGAAAGCCTCGCTGAACAGGTTAATCACCACGAGTCCCGAGAAGAGGTAGACCGGGTAGTTCGGGATGCTTCCGTTGAGCTGTAGAAAGACACCGAGGGCTACGAAGAAGACCAGGAACTGCGTGATCGGCTTGACGTAGGACCACATCCAGCCCAGGACCGAACCCCGGTAACGCACCTGGACCTCTTTGCGCACGAGCAGCGAGAGCAGGTACCGCCGGCGGAATACGTCGATCAGTCCCGCCCCTTGACCTGGCCGGACGAACCCGTCGAGGTCGGGTACTGGAGCGATTTGCGTCACGCGGGTCCTTATCATCGAGTCGCCTGCCTGGTGTCAACGGGAGGGGGCAACGGGCCCAACCGTGATTCTAGCTGTTTGGTACGGACTGAGCTTCGCCCCTACTCGCGGATGCTCTCGGTGGGACTATCAGCATCCGACACGGCCGGAGCGGTCGCTGTGGCGTGCGAGTCGAGGCCGAGCGTCGACGTCCAGGAGTCGAGCGAGGTGAGGTCGTGTGCGCGCGAACGGTACAGTTCGCTCAGGCTGCCCCACCGGCGCCGGAAACGCAGGTTCTGGGTCAGGCTCGACCAGAGCAGCGACCTGAACATAGCGCGGTCACGGATATGCCAGGTCACGCCGGAGCCTTCAGCGTTCGTAATGGCGACGCTGTCAAGGCTCGGCACAGTCCACCAGGGAGCCGTGCGGGGCAGGTGAGTGTCGGGACGCACGGCGCTCTGCGCGTGCGGCTTCCTGAGGCCGTGTCGCACGAAATTCTTGATCAGGAATGAATAGAGCTGGCGGCCGCTTGGGCGTGGCTCGTCGCTACCGACGAGGTTGGTCATCGGGAATCGTCCAAAGCGGTTGAGGTCCTTGATGAGCGCCGACTCCGGGTAATTGCCGGCGATCGCGCGGATGGCCGGCAGGCGGGTGGTTAATTCGCCGTGCAGCGAATCTGGCCCCGCCATGACGCTTTCGTACGCGAGTTGGCGCAGCTTGACCGTGTAGTAGTCCATGGTCAGCAGGTGGCGCACATCCGACGCGAGGTTGCTGAGCGTGAGGCGACCGCCCTTGGCATGCGGAGAGTGCAGCAGCGCGGCGACCAGGCGGTTGCGTGCGTGATAGAAAGCCTGCCAGTCGCGGGAGTCGTCCTTGTCGACCCAGGAAACGTGCCAAACCGCCGCGCCGGGCAGGCTGACCGTGGAGTAACCGTGTTCGGACGCGCGCAAAGAGAACTCAGCGTCATCCCACTTGATGAACACAGGCAGGGACAGGCCGATCTCCCGGATGATCTCGATGGGGATGAGGCTCATCCACCAGCCGTTGTAGGCAACGTCGTTGCGCTGGTGCAGCCACGTGGTCTGGCGGAGGTTGCTCGCGGTGAAGTCGTGCCGCGACGGGGTGATCGGGCCCCACATGAAGTTCCAGGTGTCTATCGACTCGGCGAAGGCGTGCAGCTTGGTCTTATCGAACATGTCGAACATATGGCCGCCGACGATGGTCGGGTCGGTGCACAACCTGGCGAAGGCCAGGGCGCGGCGGATGCTCTCCGGCTCGGCGACGACGTCGTCGTCCAGCAGCATTACGTAGTCGCTGGTACCCGCGGCGACGGTCTCCAACATTCCGCGGGAGAACCCGCCGGAGCCGCCCGCGTTGACCTGGTCGATGACCCGCAGACGACCGCCGAGGGCGGAATCCACCTCGGCGTATCTCGGGTGTTGCCTGATCTTGTCGGTGCCCTGGTCGACGACGAGGATCTGATCAAGGCTGGCTAGGACGTCGGGGTCTGTGGCGATGGTGGCCAGCAGCTCGAGGCAGTAGCCAGTCCGGTTCAGGGTGGTTATCGCAATGGTGAGGGTGCGCTCGGGGGCGACCGGGGCGTCGGAGGGCGGTGCCTGCCATTCTGCACTGGTGAGGGCGAAGTCCTCACCGCGCGAGACGAGGTCGAACCAGTACCAACCGCCGTCGATGAAATATTCGAAACCGAGGTCGAACACCACGGTTCCGTCTGCTTCCACGTGGGCGGAGTCGACAACCTGGATGACGCCTCGGGCGTTGGAGCGGTAGACGATGAGGTCGCCGGGGCCGGTCGTCGAGATGCTCAGGCGCACCCCGGTCAGCGTCGTCCACCGTCGCCAGTAGCTGGCGGGGAACGCGTTGAAGTAGGTGCCGAGGGAGATCCGCTTGTCCAGGCCGGGCTTCAGTCCGCGCCGCCCGTCCAGCATGGGGGTGACGTTGTGATGGGTGAGGCGCATCGGCTGCACGGTGGACTCGGCGGGTGCGGTGCCTCGACGCCCGGCGTGTCCGGGGGTGACGATCTGGGTCCACTCGTCGGGGTCGACGTAGAGCGGAGCTACGTCGGGGTCTGACGACGACGGGAAGATCACTTTTTGCAGAACGATGGGGGTGGACATTGTGAGACTCCGACTCGCTATTCGGTGCGCCCGTTGACGAGCGGCTTGAGCTTGTTCTCGAACATGGAGAGCGCAGAACCGATGGCCATGTGCATGTCGAGGTATTGGTAGGTACCCAGGCGGCCGCCGAAGAAGACATCGGGCTCGCCCGCCTGGAGGGCGCGGTAGGACTGTAGGCTCTGCCGGTCCTCCGGGGTGTTGATGGGGTAGTAGGGCTCGTCTGCCCGGGTCGCAGCACGGGAGAACTCGCGCATGATCACGGTTTTATCCTTCGGGTATTCAGCGCGCTCCGGGTGGAAGTGGCGGAATTCGTGGATCCGGGTGTAAGGCACAGACGAATCCGCGTAGTTCATTACCGGGGTGCCTTGGTAGTCCCCGACGTTCAACACTTCCTGCTCGAAGTCCAAGGTGCGCCAGGTGAGCTCGCCGCCCTGGTAATCGAAGTAACGGTCGACGGGTCCGGTGTAAACCACGGGGACCCGGCCGACGACGGACTTCTTGTTGTACTCCTGGGTTTCGTCGAAGAAGTCGGTATCCAGGCGAACTTCAATGTTCGGGTGGTCGGCCATCCGCTCGATCCAGGCCGTGTAGCCGTCGACAGGTAGGCCTTCATGGGTGTCGTTGAAGTAGCGGTTGTCGTAGTTGTAGCGCACGGGCAGCCTGCTGATGACTTCGGCGGGCAACGCCGTGGGTGAAGTCTGCCACTGCTTGGCGGTGTAGTCCCTGATGAACGCCTCGTAGAGCGGCCGGCCGATCAGCGAGATCGCCTTCTCCTCGAGGTTGCGGGACTCGCCGGTGGCGAACTCGCTGGCTTGGCCCTTGATGAGGGCGCGCGCCTCGTCGGGGGAGTAAGCCGCCCGGAAGAACTGGTTGATGGTGCCCAGGTTGATCGGCAGCGGGAACACCTCGCCGCCGAAGTTGGTGAAGACTCGGTGTTCGTAGTTCGTGAACTTCGTGAACCGGTTGACGTACTCCCAGACGGGCTCGTTGGAGGTGTGGAAGAGGTGAGCACCGTACTGGTGTACCTCGATTCCGGTCTCGGGCTCCGGGGCGCTGTACGCGTTTCCGCCGATGTGGCTGCGACGGTCAATGACCACAACTTTGAGGCCGAGTTCTCTGGCGGCACGTTCGGCTACGGTCAGGCCGAAGAAGCCGGAGCCGACGACTACAAGGTCAACGGTCATATTTGAAATGTCCTTTGTTTGGGATGGTGCAGCCATGCTCCTGCACCGTTCAACGATAGCCGATGCTGGCTGGGAGGCTCCCGCTCGGAGATGCCCGGCCCGTGGGCGGGAGAGTACGCTGTGTCAATGGCAGGCGCGAGAACGGTCAAATTGTCCCGCGACGACCGACTCCGTACCGGCGCAGTGGTGGTGGGTGCGCTCATGCTCCACCTGATAGCGCAAGCAGGCATGTACCTGGCCACGCCAGGATTCACGCTCGGGCGGTTTCGCGACTACTACGTGCACGACCAGCTGGGCTATCTGGCGATCGTCAAGAACTTCTCTCAGGGAGAATTCGCCGCCGTCGAACCGGTCACCGAGACCGGGTCGATCACCTATCCGCGGTTCTACTACGAGGCCATCGGACTTGTGTCCAGAGTTACCGGCTGGGACCCGATCGTGGCCTGGAACGTGTGCGGTATGGCCATGCAGCTCGCGCTTGTCGGCCTCTTGGCGGCCATACTCGTCGGTCTGAGTCGGCGCTGGTGGGTCGGACTGATCGCGCCCGTCCCATTTATGCTCGGCACGTTCTCCAGGCTCACGGGGACCGGCTGGTATACGCCGCTCGATTCTCATGCCGTGATCTGGGGCCCGTTCGGGCTGCTGCACACCCTCAACGGCGAATCTGTGTCGCTCTCGGTTGCCGCGATCTGCCTGCTCGTTTTGGCCCTGCTCTGGCTGCGGCCCGCCCGCCCGCGCGCCCGGGTGCTACTGACGACGCTTATCTGCCTCGTCCTCGGCAGCCTGGCCAATGTGCAGACCTACTCGTTTATCGCCGCCATTTACCTACTGGCCTTTGGCCTGTCCACATGGGCAATCCTTCGTGGCCGGCACATTGTGCTCGCGGTGCTGTCGATCGTTCTGGTCCCGGTGGTCTTCCTGGGCGGACCCACGGTCGCGGATGCAGGTGGCCAGTTGCCAACCCTCGTCTTCGGACTGCTGCCCGCTGTGCCCGGCATGATCGCCCTGATCATCCGGAACAAGGCTGTGCTCCTTTACTTTGTCGCTGTCGTGCTTGGCGCCGCCCCTCAGGTCCTGCAAACTGTCATTGGTATAGCTACGGGCGATCCCTTCCTGGCTTACAGGGTGGCTTCCAACAGCGAGCTTGGCGTGCCGATTGCGCCCGGGTTGATTTCTGGACTTGTTCTCATCGTGCCTCTCGGGGTCATCCTCGCTGCTGCGGTGTGGCGGAAGCGCCCGGTGTGGGGCGCCTACGCGATCGGCGCTGCCCTCGCCTGGATGCTTCTCGGCACCAATGACCGGTGGGGTGCCAACGCCGAGCCCTACCGTCTGTACATGGACGTGTTTTTTCTCATCGCCGCGACCATCCTGCCGATCGGAATCCTGGTGCTGACCGATCTCTGGAACGCCCGGACCGAGACGGAGGCCGTCCCAGTCGCCGACGGTGTGACGCCAAGGCAGCTGTCGGAGAGCAGCCGTGTGGTACCCCGATGGGCAGTTGTCGTGGCCGCGGCACTGTGCGTGGGCATCGCCACGGTGTCGCTCAGTGACTGGTGGGTGTTCTATCGCACCGATGTCACCCGGGCGCTCCTGGTGACAGACTCTCCCCGAGACCAGGCGCTGACCGAACTGGCTGTGCTCTCGGCTCAGCAACATCCTGGCACCCTGCTCATGGTCGATTCCTGCATCGACCCTCGGGTGCTCAAGGTGACCTCTGGTGTGCCGATAGCCAATTTCCACCTCGGTATGGCCTGGCCCACTGACTATGACGCTGTCGCCACAATCGCGTCCAGTCGGATGAACGGCGCCATCGACAGTGATGCGGCAATCGAGGGCAATGCTACCCAGCTGCTCACCGACAGCGAGTGTGGCGACGACTGGGCAAATCGCTATGCCGAGGACCTCGTCGAACAGAGCAGACTGCGGTACGCCAACGATGACGGTGTCACGGGCACGATCACCCTTTGGGGCCTTGAGTAGCCGGGGACCTCGCGCACGCTAGGCGGCCGCGATTGGAACCTTCCGCACCGCAACCAGGTAAACGGCGTGTACGAGAATTCCGGCTGCCGGGCCCACGAGAAGTGCGAGCACGGTCTTGTCTATGAACGGCAGTGGCAGCAGGAGGCAGCCGATAGTGGCGAGCGCAGCGACGATCCAGCCGGCGCTGAACGCCGAGTGAGCGTTTCGGGAGAGAACCGCGGGCGCGCTGACGCACAGCGCGCCGACGAGGGCCGACGAGAGCACCAGGGTGGCGATGATCCAACCGTCGACGGTCGGTGCCTTCGGGTAAACGAAGGCGAAGATCGGCGGCCCCAGCAGGTAACCCAGGACGGCCAGAGTGAGTCCGATGGCGACGACGACACCCTCGAGCATGAGCAGGGTGCGCCAGAATTGCGCGGCCCTGGCGCGGAAGAAGACGATCAGGAAGCTCTGCAGGGCCATGCCGACAACGATCAGAGGTGCACGCGTCAACGTCGCGGCGAGCACGATGATGCCCAGGTCGTCGGCTGAGACCGTCGGCGAGGTGAGCTTGAGCACGAGTGGGAACCCGCTGATCATGATCCCCATGGCGGCTGCGGCGACGATGGTGCGCCCGACGTTCCAGGTGAGGCGCGGCAGGGCGACGTCGAGCCGGGTCTTGCCGACTATTCGGACACGGGCGAACGGCCAGACCGCAAGTACCGCCACGGGGAACGGGATCGCGATGGCCCAGGCGAAGACGGCTGCCTCTGGCTTCAGGTAGGCAGCGGCGATCACGAGGACCAAGCGCAGGAGGCCCTCGATACTGACCAGCGCAAAGAGGGCTTTCCAATGGCCGATGCCGTATAACGAACCGGCCAAGACAGCCAACGGAACGTACGAGGCCACACCGACAGCCAAGGGCAGCACCATGGCCCAGCCATGCTCGGGGAAGACCGCAGACTGCCAGAAGGGCGCCGATCCCAGCACCGCCAGCAGGACCGCGAAGGAGGTGACCAGGGCGAATTTGCCGGCTTGGCCGGACCGGGTGCTGTCGCCCGTAAGCCTGGCCTCCGTGCCGCGAGTGATCTCCTGCTGTATTCCGGAGAGTGCGGTGGCCACCAAGAAGATAAACGCCCAGAATACTGCGAAGATCGAGTAGGGACCGACGCCGATAAGCGCCGGGACCCATACGGTGATCAGGTAACCGGCTACTCCCACGAGTCCGGTTGCGGCCACGATGAGAATGAATCCGTTGCCGCCGTTCGCGGTCGCAGGCGTGGTGACCGACTGGTCCTGGCCTGGCTCTTCGGTGTGACTCACGTGCACGGGTCCCGCTTCCCTCGATTGGTTTGTTCCATTGCCGGCTTCATTGGGGCGCGACCGGGTTCCCCGCTGGCTCGGCCCGACGCGAGTTTAGCCGTCCAGGCTGTTACGCGGGCTCGGCTTGAGCATGCGCCGCCAGCTCTGCCCCTGCGCAGCCTTGACCGAGCAGATGAGCAGCAGAAGCCAACCGAACTCCACGAGAGCCGTGCTCTCGGCGGCTGAGGTGACCAGGAGTACGACCAGTACCAGCGGGGACCAGACGTAGACCACGGGGCGTTTGTTCGAGGCGAGAAGCCACGAGCGGATGAAAGCCAGGGTCACCAGGACCACGAATGACAAGAACCCGACCAGGCCCACCTGGAAGTACACGTCGAGGAACGCGTTCAGGGCGGAGGAGTGCTCGCTCTTGGTGACGAAGTCCAGCCAGCCGTACGGGCTCACGTTCTGTGGCCAGGTGCCGACCCATCCCCATCCTTCGAGCGGGTGGATCTCGACGAGCCGCCACATCTCCCGCCAGAGCGAGGACCGGGTTTCGAATTCGCTCCCGGCATTCAGCGCGCCGATGATGCTCGTGCGGCCCACAAAGACCACCAGGGCGGCCAGGACCGCCGTGCCCAGCAGGCTCAGTTGCAGCAGCCAGCGGTTCTCGGCCGGGGTGCGCCGCAGCCAGTAGAGGGCGAGGGCGGCGACGCCGACGGCGCTGGCCACGACGACGAACACGGGGGAGTGGGTGAGGATCAAGCCCATCCCGGCGATGGCGATGGACCAGGCGGCGCGTCCGGGGCGCACCGATCGGGAGCGCAACTCGATGATGAAGCTGACCGCAGCGATCACCGAGATCAGGCCGAGGACATTGCGTGATCCGAAGATTCCCTGGATGGGCCCGAGGGTGACGATGTTGCCCTGCACCCCCAGGAACGCGATCGGCAGATCGAGAAGGAGCCCGGAGAGCACCTCGAGAGCGATCGAGAGCGCGAGCAGCACCCGCAGGACGTCGCCGGTGGCCCGCACGATCTGAATCGTGTCGCGCACCAGGGCGATGTAGATCGCGAGGAACGCGAAGGCCAGCTGGTAGCCGACCCCACCGACAGTTCGCAACGCGTAGCCGCTCCAGAGCACCGACAGGGCACACCAGATGAGGAAGACCAGGATCGACAACGGCAGCAGACCGTGCCACTCGATGCTCTGTCGCCTGGCGACCATCGAGAGGGCCGCCAGGACGACCAGGCAGGCCAGCGCGCCGAGCAACCCGGGCCACCCCATCAGGCTGCGGATGAGGTGGGTCGAGAAGGCCAACCCGAGGATGAGGTGGGTGAGGGTCGCGCTGAACCGGGGTGACGAAAACACGGCGGAAGACGCCGCGGTCACAAATGGGGGCCTGGCCCGGTCGGTCATCGCCTGCCCACGCCGAGCAGGTCTGCGGCGGCAGCGGGGCGCTTGGTGCGCACGGCCAGCACTACGAGAAGTACCCAGCCGGATTCGACGAGCAATCGGCTTTCGGCCAGGCTCTGCGCCAGCAGCGCCACCGTCAGCAACAACGGCAGGAGGGACGAGACAGTGTAGGTCGCGGTGTCGTTGACACCCAGGCGGGGCCGGTCGACGGCCAGGAACCAGGACCGCCACAGGGTGGAGAGAACCAGCGCACCGAAGACTATGAGGCCGAGGATGCCTACCTGGAGCCAGACATCCAGCCAGGCATTGTGAGCCTGCAGGTACTCGACGCCCTTCCGCACCGCGAGTCCGTCGAACGGCTCGACCCAGGGCACCCAGTAACCCACCCAGCCCCAGCCCCAGAGGGGCCGCTCGCTGGCGAGACCGATGACGCTGCCCCAGATGTCGAATCGGCCGGTGAGGTCGTCGCTCTTGCCGAGCAGGCCCAGGAGCGTGGACGAGAAGCCGACCAACCCGACCACCGCGGCGGCCAGCGCCGCGACGGCGGTCAGATACAGCGGGCGTCGGCCCAGCGGTGGTAGACGGCGTGCCCAGAGCGCCAAGAGCAGGGCCACGGCGACCGCGGCCAGCGCGACCGTGACTGTGGCCGACCGGGTGAACCACAACATCACGATGGCCACACTCACCCATAGGATGCCGCGTCCACGCGCGACGAGCCCGGCCCGCAACTGCACCGCGAAGACGATGAGGGCGAGCAGTGCGAGGAAACCCAAGAGGTTGCGGCTGGCGACGATGCCCTCGATCGGACCACCTTCAAGCAACAGTCCGCGAGACCAGTAGAAGGCGGCGGGAATCTTTCCGCTGTACTCCACCCAGAACGGCAGCACGGCGTGGCCGATGAACACGGCGACGATGAACTCAAACGCTATCGACAGCCCCAGGATCCATCGCAGGGCCACTGCCAGGGTGCGCACCAGCTCGGTCCAGGTGAGGCAGACCGCAATGAACAGCGCGGCCAACGTCGTGAGCCACTGCAGGGCGATGCCGATTGCGCTGGCCCCGGGGTACGCCGACCAGGCGACGGACACCGTGGCGATGAGCAGGAAGGCGCCGAGAGACTTCGGGAACGACCGCCAGTCCCAATCCGGCTTGAGTGAGACGAGAAAGGCGATGCTTCCGATGACGATGAGCACCGCAATGGCGCCGAACCCCCACCAGCCGAGTAGATTGCGCCAGAACTGGCCGGCCAGGACTGTGAAGAACACCAGCGTCGCGAAAAGGCGAGGGGGGAGACGGCTCTGCACGGCGGGCATATGTCTAGGGTACTGGGGTGCCTCCACTCGACTCGCCGGTGCGCTCGATACCTGTGGACGTATATACCGCCCGGGTCCGACCTGCCCCGCTCGCTGGCCTGTTCACCGCCGCGTTCTCCGCCCCGCTCTCCGCCCCGCTCTCCGCCCCACTCTGCGCTTCGCCGTGCGCTAGGACCCGCTTACGGTGACTCCGTGGTTGCCCCTGTTCGCCCGCGGTTGCTCCGGTTGCTCTGCGCTGTTGCTCAGCGGTCGCTCTGCGCGGTGGCTCTGCGGTTGATCCGCAGTTGATCTGCGCGGTTACTCTGCGGTTGATCCGCGGCTGCCCGCGGTTGACCCGCGGTTTCGCTGCTGTTACTCGTCGGTTCTTCGGGTGCGGGGGTCGTGTGCCCGGTGCTGGTTCGGGGCCCGCCAAGCGCCGGTCGGGTCGATCCAGTGCGGCGCCTTGACCTGCGGCATGCCGGCGACCATGCGGATCTTCCACCCGCCGCCGCTGGTGATCGTGTGGTGGTGATACCAACACAGCAGCACCCCGTTATTCACATGGGTGTCCCCGCCCAGCTGCCAGGGTGTCACGTGGTGCACTTCGGTCCATTGCGGTGGGCAGTCGCAGCCCGGGATGATGCAACCGCCGTCCCGGGCCGTGATCGCTTTGCGTTGCCGCGGGGTGAAGCAGCGCTCCTTCGAGCCCAAACCGAGGACGGCACCGTTGGTGCCGAAGAACAGCGGCTGCATGCCACCGTTGTCGATCAGCTGGGTGATCGTGGTCATCGAGATCGGTTCGTCGACCCCATCGATCCACCCCACCCCAGCCTGGTCGAGCAGGTCGGTGGCGTTCACGTGCACCATCACCGTCGGCGGCATGCCGCCCATCGTCGGGGTGCGGGGGTCCTGGGCGACCTGCACCAGGATGCCGCGAAGAATATCGGCGCGCTTCTCACCGCCGGTGCGCTCGTCGATCAACTCGCCCGGCACCAGCTCGCCGGCCTCGATGCGCCGCTGCTCCTCCGCGGACGGGAACGAGGGCGCCGACCGGGCGGACTGGAACGTGTTGAACAGGTTCTGCATCACCCCCTTCAACTCCGGCGTCACCCCGCCACGCAAGGGGTGCAGGCCGTCTTTGCAGGCGCCGAACGAGAACGTGGACTTCGCCTCGACGGTGGGCGCGTTCGGCGCGAGCCCGTCCGGGTTCAGCACGGCTTGCCAGCGCACCGCCAGTTTGCGGATCTCATCGGCCGGATAGGTGAACCCGTCCGACTCACCCAGGCGGCCGATCGGCCCGGTGAACCCGCCGCCTGCCGCGCGATCACCATCAGCATCAGCATCAGCATCAGCATCAGCATCAGCGTCAGCGTCAGCGTCAGCGTCAGCGTCAGCGTCAGCGTCAGCGTCAGCATCGGCGTCGGCATCGGCATCGGCATCGGCATCTGCACCGGCGTCGGCGTCGGCATCTGCATCTGCGTCGGCGTCGGTGGGGCCAGTCTCGCCGGGGCCGGGTGTGTGGCCGTAGACGGATCCGGTGGCCTGTTCCACGAGGTCGCGTTCGGCTTTGTGAACGTGGGCGGGGTCGGCGTCCAGGCGCCCGGTTGCCGTGTAGTCGGTCAGGCCGGCGACGATGGTCTCCGCCGCGTCGATGCCCAGCTCCCCGGAGCGCAACGCCGCCGCGACCACCGGGAACACCGGCTCGAACACGGCACCGCCCGCCACCCGGGGCGCCACCTTCTCACCCAACGCCATCCGACGTTTCATCTCCGGCACCGACGCCAGCGTCAACCGGGTCAGCAACACGTTCTGATGCGGAGCGCCCATCCGCCAGGCCATCGACTCCCGGCCCAGCATCCGCCTAGACCGATACCCGACCACCGTCGCGGTACTCACCCGGGCCGCATCCACCGGCCGGCCCGCCCGCTCCACCATCTGCGTCAACGCGACCACCTCGGCGTCGCTGAGCCCATTCACATCAATGGACGCCATCACCGCCTGCACCATGGCCGCCGCGTCATCGAGCACCTTCAGCTTCTCGCCGAACGGCCCGGTATGCGCCCGCTGCACCGCCGGCAACTCCGACGGCTCCCGCCACGGCGGCCGCGGCTTACCCACCGCGGGACCACTGGGCGGCGACCCCGCGGTGTCGGTGGTGCCACGGAGACTGGCGGCATCGGGCGCGCCACCCGGCACGGCACCGGTCAGCGAAGCGGTCAGCTCATCGACAGGCTCCGGCGCCGGGCCGGCCAGGGCGGTGTTCCAGTCATGGAGATTCGGCCCGGCGGGAGTTCCCGTCGGTGCGGTGGAGCCTGGTACCAGCTCGTCGTCCATACCCCCATTCTCTCACGAATCGAACAAAAATGTGAGAAAATGTCGGGATTGCGCAAGACAATTTCGAAGTTGTATACGACCGCCTAGTTGTAGCCAGCACCGCCCTCGGCCAGAAACGCGAGTCGCCGCAACGTCTCCGTGTTGCGCGCTGTGATGGCCGAGTCGCGCAGGAACACCGGAATGAACCGGCCGGGGCCGGCGGTGGCGTCCTCGGTGATGCGCACGACGCATCCGTCGCCCCGCTCCTTCACATCCACGGCCACGTGGGCCTCGCCGATCGGCCAGCCGCGTGCCTTGAGCAGTGCGTGCCGCGGCGGGTCCCATTCCAGAACTGAGGTGGTGTCGTCGATGAGGGCAGGCCAGACGCCCACCGAATGATGGATGGCGGTGCCGGCGGCGGGCCAGGCGGGGTCGACTTCTCTGATGCGGGAGGCGCCGACGACCCAGCTCGGGTACAGCCAGCCGTCCGCGAGAACCGCGAAGACGCTTTCGGGGGAGCAGTCCATGTACCTGTGGTTCACGGCCACGGTGTCACCTTTCAGTCGAGCGATCGGGGGAGAGGTCGGGGGCGGTGCGCACCCCGAGGTCGTGGCGAAGCGCGCTCAGGGCGGCGTGCCAGCCGGCAAGTCCGTGCACGCCGGGGCCGGGCGGGGTGGATGACGAGCATAGGTACACCCCGGCCAGCGGTGTGCGCCACGGGTCTGGCGAGATCACCGGCCGCCGCACCAGCTGGGTCAGGCTCACCTCGCCGGCCGAGATGTCGCCGCCGATGTAATTGGGATTGTGCTGTTCCACGTCGGTGGCGGTTCGGCTGGCGCTGGCCAGAATGGTGTCGCTGAAGCCAGGTGCGTACCGCTCGATCTGGCGGGTGATCGCAGCGGTCTGGTCGACCGTCGAGCCGCGTGGCACGTGGGTGTAGGCCCAGAGCGTGTGCCGGCCCGCGGGTGCGCGACTCGGGTCGATGCCGCTGGGCTGGGACACGAGCACGTAGGGCTCCTCGGCGTGCCGGCCACGGGCCACGGTGTTCTCGGCGCGCCGGATCTGCGCGCGGGTGCCGCCCACGTGCACGGTGCCGGCGGCCCTGAGCCCTGCGGCCTGCCAGGGCACCGGGTCTGACAGGGCGAAGTCGACCTTGGCGACGCCGTTGCCGTACCTGAAGGCACGCAGCCGTCGAGCGTAGGCGGCGGGCAGCTCTCCCTCGGCGAGCCGCAGCAGGGCCCGCGGCGTGAGGTCCAGCAGCACCACTCGGGCCGGCGGCAGGTCGCTGAGCCTCTGCACCTCGGTTGAGGTGACGATCTCACCGCCGTACGCGAGCAGGTCATCGACCAGGGCCGTCACGATCGCGCCGCTGCCGCCGACCGGGATCGGCCAGCCACCCGCGTGCGCATAGGTGGCGAGGGTCAGGCCCGCGCCGGCGGTCGCGATGCTCGGCAGCGCTCTGATCGTGTGGGCGCCGACACCGGTGAGCAGGGCGGGCGCGGCATCGCCCGAGAATCGCAGGTCCCAGAGCGGGCTGCCCTGCTCGAGGGCTCGCAGCCCGAAACGCAACGCGGTCACCGGATGCCGTGGCACCCGCAGGAGCGAATTGCCGGTGAACTCCGCGACCCGGTCGGGATGAGCGACCAGGGGAGCGAACAACCGGTTCCAGGCCGCACCGTCCCGGCCCAGCTCCTCGACGGTGCGGGCCAGGCTGTGGTACGCCAGCCCCGCCCGCCCACCGGGCAGCGGATGACCGTAGGAGACCTCGGGAACGACCAGGCCGATCCGGTCCGCGAGCCCGAACCGTTGAAAGAACTCCGACGCCAGGGCGAGCGGATGCACGGCGGAGCAGACATCGTGACGAAAGCCCGGCAGGGTCAGTTCCGCCGTGGCGGCGCCGCCACCGACGCTGGCCGACTTCTCGTACACGCGCACCGAGAGTCCCGCCCTGGCCAGCGTCACGGCGGCGGCGAGCCCGTTGGGTCCGGACCCGACCACGATCGCGTCGACCTCCGGCGCCCCTCGTCTTGGCACGGTCATCAGTCACTCTCCGCTCGTTGATGTCGTGAGCCAAGTCTGGCCCACGACACCGACATCGACGAGGTCTACACGAAAGCGGCCAAGCCGGTGATGCTGCGTCCCACGATGAGGGTGTTCATCTCCTGGGTGCCCTCATAGGAGTAGATCGCCTCGGCGTCGGAGAAGAAGCGGGCGATGTCGTAGTCGAGCACGATGCCGTTTCCGCCGAACAGTTCCCGGCACCACGACACCGTCTCCCGCATCCGCGACGTCGTGTACGACTTTGCCAACGCTGAATGCTCGTCACGCTGGGTGCCGTCGTCGAGCATCTGGGAGACCCGCACCACCATGCCCAGGCTGGCGGTGATGTTGCCCAGGCTCTTCACGAGCAGGTCCTGCACCAGCTGGTGGCCGCCGATCGGCTTGCCGAACTGCACCCGCTCGGCGGCGTAGGCCACCGCGGCCTCGTAGGCGCCGATTGCCAGGCCCACGGCGGCCCAGGACACCTCGGCCCTGGTGAACCGCAGCACGCGCGCGGTGTCGCGGAACGAGTTCGCGGCCTGCAGCCGGTTGTGTTCGGGCACCCGCACGTTCTCCAGGGTGATGTCGGCGTTCTGCACCGAACGCAGGCTGATCTTGCCCTCGATCTTCGTGGCCGTGTATCCAGCGGTGTCGGTCGGCACGATGAAGCCCTTGACGGCGCCGTCGGCGGTGTCCTTGGCCCACACGATGGTGATGTCGGAGAAGGTGGCGTTGCCGATCCAGCGCTTCTGCCCGTTGAGCACCCAGGTGTCGCCGTCGAGGGTGGCAGTGGTCCGCAGCCCCTGGGCGGAGTCGGAGCCGCTCAGCGGCTCGGTGAGGGCGAAGGCGCCGACGATCTCACCGCTGGCCAGCCGCGGCAGCCAGGTTGCCCGCTGCGCGACCGACCCGCAGGCGGCGATCGACCCGGCGACGAGGCCGTTCTGCACGCCCACGAAGGTCGCGACGGATGCGTCCACCCTGGCCAGCTCCAGCGCCACGAAGCCGCGGAAGACCGCCGAGTTGGTAAACGGCCTGGTCTCTTCCCAGCCGAAGGAGTACGCGCCGAGGGCACCCAGTGGCTTGATGATCTCGGACGGGAACTCGGCCCGCTCCCAGCATCCGTTCACGACGGGCCGCACATCGGACTCGAGGTAGGAGCGGATGCGCGACAGGGCGGTCTTCTCCTGGTCGTCGAGAAGATTCTCGTATCCGAAGAAATCACTGCCGAGCGGTTCGAAGGTCATCTGGCTCCTTTGCGCGATGATGTGCGGTCGCGCGAGCGCGCCCACCGGGACTTTCAGCCTAGGACGGCGCGCCGACGCGACGAAGGCAGTTGGTAGTTTGGTCTAAACCACGAGGTTCAGGAGCCAACCATGTTTGTGGGCATCAGCAACACCCCGCGCGATTACGCCTGGGGCTCGCCGACCGCGATCGCCGATCTGCTCGGCCGTCAGGCATCGGGCGGCCCCGAAGCAGAGCTGTGGCTCGGCGCGCACCACGGCTCCCCGTCGGTGATCGTCGATCCCGCCCGCACCGGCGGCGCCGCGAACCTCGCCGAATGGATCGACCGGGACCCGACGAACGCGCTCGGCGCCGGACTCGCCGCGGAGGCACGGCTGCCCTTCCTGATGAAGATCCTCGCCGCCCACGGCCCGCTCTCGCTCCAGGCGCACCCGTCGCCGGCTCGCGCCGCGGCCGGCTACGCGCTCGAGAACGCCGCGGGCATCCCCGTCGACGCCGCTGGCCGCAACTACCGCGACCAGTTCCACAAGCCGGAGATCATCTTCGCGCTCAGCGAGACCTTCCAGGCGCTCTGCGGGTTCCGAGACCCCCGCCAGATCCGGTCCATCCTCGCCGAGCTGCGCGCCCTCGACGCCACCATGGACGACCCGCAGCCCGCCGCCCTGCTCGGACTGGAGAACCGCCTGATCGGCGACGACGCGATCCGAGACGTCGTCGAGTGGCTGTTGCGCGACGGTCGCGGCGGCGACACCGGCGAGGTGTCCTGGCTGGTCGAACGAGTCGTGGCTCTCGCCGAGCGGGCGGCGTTCCTCATCGAGGGCGGCGCCAGGGTGAGCTTCGCCGCCGAGCTCGACACCGTGCGGGCACTCTCGGCCGCGTACCCGGGCGATCCGGGCATCGTCATCTCCCTGTTGACCAACCTGGTCTCGCTGAAGCGCGGCGAGGTGCTCTTCCTGCCGGCCGGCAACATCCACGCCTACCTCTCCGGTCTGGGCGTCGAGGTGATGGCCGCGTCGGACAACGTGCTGCGCGGGGGGCTCAGCCCCAAGCACATCGACGTCGACGAGCTGCTCGACGTGCTCGACTTCGCGCCGCTGCCGGTGCCGTACCTGGCGCCCGAACTGCAGGCCGACGGGGTTGCCGTCTACAGGCCGAACGTGCCCGACTTCGAGCTGGCGCACATCGAGGTGTCGGCGGATGCGTCCGCCGCCGAATCCGGTCAAGCCGGGGTGCCGATGCGGCAGGTGACCCTCACGGGCCCCGGTATCGCCATCTGCACGGCCGGCCGCTTCCTGGTCGCCGGTGCGGGATCGTCGATCTCGCTGGCCAGGGGCGAGTCCGTCTACATCACGCCGGACGAGGCGACGCTCACGTTCGCCGGCTCCGGCGAGGTCTTCCTGGCCACCACGCCGTAGTCGGGGTCGCCGAACGCGCCGTCCCCTGAGGCCGGCACCGGCCGGCGGCGCCCGAAGGTGCGCCGGTAGGCCGTGGGCGTGGTCTGCAGGCTGCGCACGAAATGGTGCCGCATCACCGCGGCGGCGCCGAACCCGGTCTGCACCGCGATCAGGTCCAGGGTCGCATCGGTCTCCTCGAGCAACTGCTGGGCCAGCATCAGGCGCTGCCGGTTGAGCCAGGCCGTCGGCGTGGTGCCCAGTTCGGCCCTGAACCGGCGCGCGAACGTGCGCGGCGACATCAGTGCCCGCCTGGCGAGCTGATCCACGGTGAGATCCTGGTCCAGGCTCCGCAGCATCCAGTCGGTGATCTCGGCGAATGAGCCGCTCTGCCGTTCGGGAATGGGCGCCTGGATGAACTGGGACTGGCCGCCGTCGCGCTGCGGCGGCACCACCATGCGCCTGGCGATCACATTCGCGGCAGCCACGCCGAGCTCCCGGCGCACCACGTGCAGGGCCGCGTCGATGCCGGCGGCGGTGCCTGCGCCGGTGACCACGTGGTCATCGTCGACGAAGAGCACATCGGGGTCAACGGTGGTGTTCGGGTAGGCCTCGGCGAGGGCATCGGCGTACATCCAGTGGGTGGTGCTGCGCCGGCCGTCCAGGATGCCGGCGGCGGCGAGGATGAACGCGCCGCTGCAGACGCTGAGCACCCAGGCGCCCCGCGCCTCGGCCTCTCGCACGACCCGCAGCACGTCGGGGTGGATCTCGCTGCCGGCCTCATAGGCGGGGATCGCGATCAGGTCGGCGTCCGCCGCGGCGGAGAGGTCATCGTGCACCACGATGTCGAAGCCCAGCTTGGTGCGCAGCGCCCCCGGCACGGCCGTGACCACATGGAAATCGAAGACCGGCCCACCGTGCGCCGACCTGTCGATGCCGAACACCTCGCAGATCACCCCGAACTCGAACGGGGCCATGCCAGGGATGGCGACACAGACGATTTTGCGAAGCATGCGGGTCCTCCGGCAGGGTTGGCAGGAATGTGCGGGTAAACGGCAACTCTGCCACTCGTGGCAGGAAATCACAAGACCTATCTTTAGTGCCATGATCCTGTTTCTGAGTGTGCTGGTGGTCCTGACGATCTGGGCCGTGGTGGCGAGCCTGACGGCGCTTCGTTCCGACGGGTTCGGCCAAGCCGACCTGGCGCGGCGTAACCGGCATCCCGAGCCGTTCCCACGCGGACGATAGTGTGGAGTGAAACGGCGGCACACGGCTGCCCGGAGAGCGCAGGGCACCACATGGCTTGGCTAGTTACCGGAGGGGCCGGCTACATCGGCTCTCACGTCGTCCGCGCGTTCCTGGCCGAGGGCATCGACGTCGTCGTGCTCGACGACCTGTCCAGCGGCCACGCCGACTTCGTTCCGGCCGGGGTTCCGTTCATCGAAGGCACCCTGCTCGACACCGCGCTGCTCACCAAGACCTTCGCCGACCACGAGATCAGCGGCGTCGTGCACGTTGCCGGGTTCAAGTACGCGGGTGTCTCGGTCACCCGTCCGCTGCACACCTACGAGCAGAACGTCACGGCCACCGCCCTGCTGCTCGCCGCCATGGCCGAGGCCGGCGTCGGCCGGATCGTCTTCTCGTCGAGCGCCGCCGTCTACGGCACGCCGTTCACCGACCTGGTCACCGAGGAGACGGCGAAGAGCCCGGAGTCGCCGTACGGCGAGTCGAAGCTGATCGGCGAGTGGCTGCTGCGCGACCAGGCCGTCGCCGCGGGCCTGGCGCACACCTCCCTGCGCTACTTCAACGTCGTCGGTTCCGGCGCCCGCGAGCTTCGCGACACGAGCCCGCACAACCTGTTCCCGATGGTGTTCGAGGCCCTGATCGAGGGACGCACGCCGCGCATCAACGGCAACGACTACAAGACCGCAGACGGCACCTGCGTGCGCGACTACATCCACGTCGCCGACCTGGCCATCTCGCACGTCGCCGCCGCGCGCCGCCTGGACGCCGGGCTCCAGATCGCTCCGGTCTACAACCTCGGCTCCGGTGAGGGCGTGTCGGTCGGCGAGATCATGAGCACAGTCGCCGCCGTGACCGGCATCGACTTCACCCCGGACATCGGTCCGCGCCGCACCGGTGACCCCGACCGCATCGTGGCCTCGGGCGAAATGGCCGCGCGTGACCTGGACTGGAAGATGAGGCACAGCCTAGAGGACATGGTGCGGAGCGCCTGGGAATCCCGGCAGGCATCCGGCGACTGACTTAACGACACGATTCGGGCAGAGTGGGCGAGTCTGAACCCTCTAGCCCGCATTGAGGGTTTACGATCCGTGACTTGACGGAACCGAACTACACCGGTGTAATTAGTTCTAGCGCGAAAACGTGCATGAGCTGATGGGTGGAGGCGATATGACGTTGTCCGAATATCGTTCTGGGGTACCTGAGGACTGGTTCGTCGATCCCGTACGCCTCGGCGTGCCCGGCGTTCGCAAGGAACCGTCCACCGTAGAGGGCGCCGACGACAATCCGCTCGCCTGGCAGACGGACTCGCTGTGCGCGCAGACCGACCCCGAAGCCTTCTTCCCGGAAAAGGGCGGCTCGACCAGGGACGCCAAGAAGATCTGCGGCTCGTGCGAGGTGCGCCCCCAGTGCCTGCAGTACGCTCTCGCCAACGATGAACGCTTCGGAATCTGGGGCGGACTGTCCGAACGCGAGCGTCGCAAACTCCGCAAGCGCGCGGGCTGAGCCAGGTCCACCGATCGCGGTCGACCGCCCGAATCCAGGGCGCGCCTGACCGGTTGAACCATCTTCGCCGTTATCCGACCTAGGCTGTCTTCGATATGCAAGCCAGAGTCACCGCCATCATCGTCGCCCGTAACGGCGCCTCGCACCTCGAGCGAACTCTCGAGGCCCTCCGAGCGCAGACCCGTCAGCCGGACACCGTCATCGCGGTCGACTGCGGGTCGAGTGACACCACCTCGGAGCTGTTGGCGGCGTTCGGCCCCACGCACCTGATTTCAGCGGATGCCGCCCTCTCGTTCGGCGCCGCCATCAACGCGGCCACCCGGGTGATGAGCCCACCGGCCGGTGACCACGAACTGCTCTGGCTCCTCGCGCAGGACAGCGCGCCGGAGCCCGGCGCCCTCGAAAGCCTGGTCGGCGAGTTGGAGATCGCCCAGTCCGTGGCGGTCGCCGGACCCAAGGTCATGGAGTGGGTCGCCGACGAGTACATCCACGATTTCGGTCAGTCGATGACCCCATACGGGGCCACCGTCACCCTGGTCGAGAGCGAACTCGACCAAGAACAGCATGACGGTCTCAGCGACGTCCTGGCCGTCAGCGCCGGCGGCATGCTCGTGCGCCACAGCGTCTGGGAACTGCTCGGTGGTTTCGACCCCGCGCTGCCCATCGTTGATGACTCCCTCGATTTCTGTGTGCGGGTGCGCCTCGCGGGCTACCGCGTCTCCGTGGTCGCCGCGGCCAGGGTCAGCTCGGCCGGAGACGGCGTGGCCGGCCCGGACGGTTCGTCGCGTGGCCGCGCCAGCCGCCGCCGGGTGCGCGCCGAACGCTCGGCCCAACTGCACCGACGACTGGTCTACGCCCCGGCGTGGGCGCTGCCCGTGCACTGGATCTCGCTGATCCCGCTCGCCTTCCTCCGCGCCATCGGCGACCTGCTGCGCAAGGAACCCGGCGCGATCCTGGGCGAATTCTCGGCCGCGTTCGCCGCCGCGTTCCAGGGCGGTCGGGTCAGCGCTGCCCGACGCCGGCTGGCCGCGACCCGCACCCTGGGCTGGACCTCGATAGCCTCCCTCCGGGTGTCCGCCGCCGAAGTGCGCCGACGGCACGCCCTCACGAGGGAGGCGGCCCTGACCGGGGCCAGGGGCGACCGGCCGGAGATCCGCTTCTTCGCCGGCGGCGGTGCCTGGACCCTGCTTACCGCGGCGGTCGTCGGCGTCGCCATCCTGGCGCCGCTGCTCGGCGCCCAATCGCTCACCGGCGGCGGGTTGCTGCCGCTCTCCGCGACGGTCGGCGACCTCTGGGCCAACGTCGGCTACGGCTGGCGCGACATCGGCCTGGGCTTCACCGGGGCCGCCGATCCGTTCGCGGTCGTGCTGGCCGTGCTGGGCACCCTGACCTTCTGGTCGCCCTCGTTCGCCATGGTGCTGCTGTATCTGCTGGCGCTCCCGCTCGCCGCGATCGGCGCCTGGATGGCCGCCACCCGGCTGACCCACCGCGGCTCGATCCGCGCCGTGGCCGCCGTGCTCTGGGCACTCTCACCCACCTTCCTCACCGCGATCGCGGCCGGGCGACCCGCCGCGATCATCGTGCACCTGCTGCTGCCCTGGTTGTTCTTCGCCGGCTTCGCCGCCGCACGGTCCTGGTCGGCATCCGGATCGGCCGCGCTCCTGTTCGCCGCGATCGTGGCCTGCGCTCCGTCCCTCGCGCCCGCACTGCTGCTGGGCTGGCTGCTGTGTGTGCTCGTCAGCGGGCGGAGCGTGATGCGTTTCGTCGGCATCCCCCTGCCGGCTCTCGCCCTGGCGATCCCGCTGCTCTGGAACCAGGCCGTCCGCGGCAACTGGCTCGCGCTGCTGGCCGACCCCGGCGTTCCGATTCCCACGGCGGCCGTGCCGACCTGGCAGTTCATCCTCGGGTTCCCGGCCGGCGACTTCGGCGGCTGGACCCAGCTGCTGCCGGCCTGGGGCGGCGACGCGGCCGTGGCCGACTACCTGGTGCCGCTGCTGCTGATCCCGATCGCGGTGCTGGCCCTGATGGCGCTGCTGCTACCCGGCGCCCGCGGCGCGGCGCTCGCGCTGCTCACCGCCGTGCTCGGACTCGGCACGGCGATCCTCGCCGCGTCCCTGTCGGTAGCCGCCCTGGGCGCGCAAGCCGTGGGCATCTGGCCCGGTGCCGGGCTCAGCCTGTACTGGCTCGGCCTCGTCGGTGCCGTCGTCTTCGCCGCCCGCGGCCTGCACAAGGTGGCCCTCGCGCCGCTCGTGGTCACGGCCGTGGCCATGGCCGTCGTCGCCCTGCCGCTGGCCGCCGCGATCCCACTGGGCACCTCGGTGGTCGAGGAGGGCGCTGGGCGCACCCAGCCCGCCTTCGTGACCGCCGAAGCCGCCGTTGACGACAGGGTCGGCACCCTGCAGATCACGCCCCAACCCGACGGCTCAATCCTCGCCACCATCGTGCGGGGCGCCGGAGTGCGCCTGGACGTCCAGTCCACGCTGAACAGCACGGCAACCAGCCTCAGCACCGAGCAGACCGAGCTGGCCACCCTGGCGGGCAACCTGGCCTCACAGAGCGGGTTGGACGCCTCGGCCGACCTGGCTGAATTCGGCATCCGTTTCGTGTTGCTTCGGCCCGCAGCCACGACGCCAACCGAGTGGGGCGACGACGCCACCCTCAGCCAGGCGGCCTCGGACACGACCACCCGCACCACGACATCGCTCGACGGTAACGCCGCCCTGGCTCCCGTCGGCGACACGGCCTTCGGTCGCCTGTGGCGATCAGAGGCTCCGACGGATGCCGCCGTCAACGGTCAGATCCCCGCAGACGCCGGCGGCGTCTTCGGCCTGGTGACCGGAATCATCGCCGTGCTCGTGATCGGTGCGACGGTCCTGCTGTCGGTGCCGACCGGTGCCGGCCGCGAGGCCGTGCGGCAGGCCCACCGCGACGCGATCCGGCGAGCCTCCAGGCTGAGCAAACCGGTCAAGCCCACCCGCGTGGCCCGCCCCTCGCGACCGGCGCGGCCCAAGCGGGGCAAGCGACCGGCCGGCAGGCGAGCGAAGGGAACGGGGACCGCTGCGGCCGGACCGGCCTCGCCGGCGGGGGAGACCGCTGCCGAACCGGAGCGAACACCCGACCCGACACCGGCAGACGCTGACCGCACTGAGGACACAGACCATGACAACTAAGCGCAGAGTCGCCGTCGTCGGCGCCAGGTACGCCGCCGGGTTGGTCGGAATCGCCGTTGTGACGCTCGCCGTCGGCGGCGCCGCGATCATCCCGTGGCCGTCCGTTGTGCGCGAGGCGCCGTCGACGTTGGTGACACCGATCGCCAGCGATCAGCTGCGTGTCTGCCCGGGCCCGCTCCTCGCCCTCGCCGAAGACTCCACCCAGGCTGATGAGGCCACCTCCGTCGGCCCGTACACGGCCGTGTACGCGGCACGGAGCGCCGGGGCCGACTCGAGTGACCTGCCCGTCGACCGCACCGATCTCGCCGCCGCCGACAACAGCCAAGCGGCCAGGGATGGCGCCCCCGGCCTGCTGAGTGTGCCGGTGGAAGCCGGCTCCACCGCCGCACCCCTGGTCTCTGGCTCCCAATCGCAGACCGCGACCAGTGAAACCCTGGGCGGATTCGCCGCCGCAGCATGCACCGAGGCGTCCAGCGACTCGTGGCTGGTGAGCGGGTCGACGGACGTGGGCCGCACCAGCCTGGTGCTGCTGAGCAACCCCACGACCGTCGTGGCGTCGGTCGACCTCGCCGTCTACGGCGAAGCCGGCCAGGTTGACGCCCCCGGGTCCACCGGCATCCTCGTGCAGCCGGGCAGCCAGCGCATCGTGTCCCTCGCCGGGCTCGCCCCCAACCTGCGCTCACCGGTCGTGCACGTCACTGCCACCGGCGGGCAGGTCGCCGCCAGCCTGCAGCAGAGCCTGATCCGGGGCATCCAGCCCGGCGGGGTCGAGCTCAGCGGGCCCACCACGAGTCCGTCGACCGCGCAGACCATCCCCGGCGTCGTCGTCACTGCCGGCGGCACCGAGGCGTCGGTCGATGTCGGCGCTGTGTCCGAAGACACCCCGTCGGTGCGAGTGCTGGTACCCGGCGACACCGCCGCCACCGTCAGTGTCGGCGTGCAGAGCGAGGACGGCGCCTCCACCGGCACCTCCCTCGAGATCGAGTTGCAGGCCGGCATCGCCACCGAGATCCCGCTGACCGGCGTCGCCGCCGGCAACTACACCGTCAAGCTCAACTCCGATCAGCCACTGGTGGCCGCGGCTGTCACCACGACGACCGGAACCGTTTCCCCCGACTTCGCGTGGGTCGCGGCCGCCGCGCCCCAATCCGGCGAATTCCTGGTCAGCGTCGCCGAGGGCCCCGCACCGGCTCTGCACCTGGCCAACACGTCGGGGTCCGACACCGATCTGACCCTGACTTCGGAGCTCGGTGCGCCCATCGAGGTGAGCATCGCCGCCGGCCAGTCCGCCGTGGTGCCGCTCAGTGCATCCGGACAATACCTGGTCAGCGGCGGAGACGGTATCGCGGCCTCTGTCGGCTACACCGGCGACGGCCAAACCTCCTCGTTCACCCTCAGCCCGATCGGGCCGCTGGCCGCCGCCATCCCGGTCTACTCGCACTGACCCGTTAGCCCGCCCTGACCCAGCGTTGGAGGATCAAGCCGTGACCCAGACCAGCACAACACCGGCCGGCGCACCCGCCGGCAGCCATCTGCTCGTGACCGGCGGTGCCGGATTCATCGGCGGCGCCATCGTTGAGGCCGCCCTCGCCAGGGGCTGGCGGGTGCGGGTGCTCGACTCGCTCCGTCGCGATGTGCACGGCGGCCTGCCCACACTCGATCCCCGGGTTCACTTCGTGGTCGGCGACGTCACCGACCCCGGCGTGGTCGCGCATGCGCTGCGCGGCATCGACGTGGTCTGCCATCAGGCCGCCAAGGTGGGCCTGGGCGTCGACTTCTCCGACGCCCCCGACTATGTGCACAGCAACGAGGTCGGCACCGCTGTGCTGCTGGCCGGCATGGCCGCGGCCGGAATCAGCCGGTTGGTCCTGGCCTCCTCCATGGTGGTCTATGGCGAGGGCAGCTACCGCAGCGCCACGGGTTTCGCCCGACCGGGCCCGCGGCGGGCCGCGGACCTCGACGCCGGCAACTTCGACCCCACCGACGCCCAGACCGGGGAGCCGCTGGAACCGGCTCTCGTCGGCGAAGACGACCCCCTGGACCCCCGCAATGTCTACGCGAGCAGCAAGCTGGGCCAGGAGTACCTCGCAACGAGCTGGAGCCGCAGCACCAACGGCCGGGCGGCCGCGCTGCGCTACCACAACGTCTATGGACCGGGAATGCCGCAGAACACGCCGTACGCCGGCGTCGCCTCCCTGTTCCGGTCGGCCCTGCAACGTGGTGAGGCTCCCACGGTGTTCGAGGACGGCCGTCAGCGCCGGGACTTCGTGCACGTGCGCGACGTCGCGTCGGCCAACCTCGCCGCCATCGACTGGACCGGCCACGCCGCGGCCGGCTGTTTCCGTCCGTTCAACGTCGGCAGCGGCACCGTGCACACCATCGGTGACATGGCCGAGGCCCTCAGCGCGGCAGCCGGTGGCCCGGCCCCCGTCGTGACCGGGGAATACCGGCTTGGCGACGTGCGCCACATCACCGCATCGTCGGAGCGGCTGCGTACCGAACTCGGCTGGACCCCGGCGGTGAGTTTCGACGAGGGGATGCGCGAATTCGCCACGGCCCCGCTGCGGGCGGCCGTGGTCTGAGCTCGGCGGGCGGGCGCCCTCAGGCGCCGACGGGCTCCTGATGAGTGGGTAGCAGCACGTCGAACCGGCATCCGCCCGTGGTGTTCTGCACGGTGACCTCGCCGTGGTGTGCGGCGACGATGCCGTCGACGATCGCCAGGCCCAGGCCGGCCCGACCACGGCCGGCGGCGTCGGTGGACGGTGTGCGCGGTTCGGTGCCGCGCCAGCCCGGCTCGAACACCCTCCCGAGGTCCTGCGGGTCGATGCCGCCGGCGGAATCCTGCACCGAGATGACGGCGCGACCGTCGGCGTGTTCGGTGACCGATACCACGATGGCGCCGCCGGGAGCCGACTGCTGCACGGCGTTCATCACCAGGTTGCCGACCGCACGGGCCAGCTCCCGCGGGTCGGCGAGGATGGTGAGCCCCATGGCGCCCTCGAAGCGCAGGTCGAGTGTCTTCGACCGGGCGACGGGACCGAGGTCGGCCACAGTGTCGCTGATCAGGTCGTAGAGGGCCACCCGCGCGAGGTTCAGCCTGAGCGTGCCCGAGGTGATCCGGGACAGCTCGAAGAGGTCGTCGACCATGCCGTTCAACAGGTCCACCTGGCCGCGGATCTGCCCGTAGTACCGAACGGGATCCTCCACCATGTCGTCCTCCAGGGCCTCGGCCATGGCCCGGATGCCGGCCAGCGGGGTGCGCAGGTCGTGTGAGATCCAGGCGACCAGTTCTCGGCGGGACGATTCGATCTGGCTCTCGCGGTCCCGGGATTCCCGCAGTCGTTCGCCCGTGGCGGCCAGCTGATCGGCCAGCGCGGCGAACTCGGTGTTGCTGTGCCGCTCGGCTGACGCCATCGGCTCGCCCCGGCCCAGGCTCGCCGCCGCGAGGGTGAGGTGGCGGCTGTCGCGCACGATCCACCGGCCGAGGAGGCCGGCCATGAGCAGCGACACGCTGCCCGCGACCCCGGCGACGAAGTAGAACACCGTGAGGTCGTGATCTGAGACGTACATCAGCGACGCGGCCGCGGCCATCCCGCTCACCACCGACACGATGGTGGCCAGGGCCACAACCACAAGTTGCAGCACCAGCGAATAGCCGGCCAGCAGGCGCAGGCTGATCAGGCCGAGCGTGCCGACGATGACGGCGCAGGCGAGCGCGATCACGAGCACGCTGGCGAGCCCGGTGACGGTCATCGCAGGGCTCCGGTCTCGTGGCCGCCGGGCTGGGCCGCGGCAAGCGGCTCGGGGTCGAACCTGTAGCCGACGCCCCACACTGTCTTCAGCAGTCGGGGGTTGGTCGGGTCGCGCTCGATCTTCTCCCGCAGCCGCCGAACGTGCACTGTCACCGTGGACAGGTCGCCGAAGTCCCAGCCCCACACCGACTTGAGCAGCTCCTCCCGGCTCAACGCCCGGTGCGGATGGCCGATCAGGTGCGCCAGCAAGTCGAATTCCCGGGACGTCAGCACGAGAGGCTCACCGTGCATCCGCACCTCGTGCGCCCCCAGGTCCAGCGCAAAGGGGCCGGCCGCAACGGCTTCGCCGTGCGCGGGTTCCGGCACGGTGCGGCGCAGCACCGATTGCACCCTGAGCACCAGCTCTCGGGGCGAGAACGGCTTTGCGAGGTAGTCGTCAGCGCCGGCTTCCAGCCCGTCGATGCGGTCTTCCTCCTGGTTGAGCGCGGTGAGCATGATCACCGGGATCGCCCAGGCGGCCTTGATCCGGCGGCACACCTCGATGCCGTCCAGAACGGGCAGCATCCGGTCGAGCACCACAAGATCGGGCCGTTGCGCCTCGGCTTGGGCAAGGCCGCTGTGGCCGTCCCGGGCCTGGTCGACGACGAAGCCGGCGGCAACCAGATACCGGCAGACGATCTCCGCGACCGTTGGGTCGTCGTCGATGACGAGGATGCGGCGGGGAGCGTCGGGGGGCCCGGTTGTGGGCGTTGGATTCACCTTTGAAGGATAAGCGCTCCGCCGCCGAGTCCGGCAGCGGCGGATCCTTCCCCACTCCGTAACGTTTTCGCCGGAGTGTCGGCGGGTCAGCCAACATAGGGTCGAAGAGTGAGCGAAACCCGGGTCGATGTCGTCATGCCGTGCCTGAACGAGGCGGCCGCACTGCCGTGGCTGCTGGGCCGGCTGCCGGAGGGCTACCGGGCGATCGTGGTCGACAACGGTTCGACGGATGACTCGGCGCGCATCGCGGAAACTGCCGGGGCCACGGTGGTCCATGAGGCGCGGCGCGGGTTCGGTGCGGCCGCTCACGCCGGGTTGTTGCGGGCGACGGCGCCCATCGTGGCGTTCTGCGACGCCGATGCGTCGATGGACCCCCTGGACCTGCCTCTCGTCGTGGACCCGGTTGCCGCCGGCGACGCCGATTTGGTGCTCGGTCGACGTCGGCCGACCACCGCGGGATCGTGGCCGGTGCACGCCCGGATAGCCAATTCCACTCTTTCTTGGCGACTGCGCCGAACAACAGGTGTGAACATTTACGATTTGGGCCCGATGCGGGCCGCGCGCAGGGAAGACCTGCTCTCCCTCGACCTGCAGGACCGGCGCAGCGGCTACCCCCTCGAGGTCTTCCTGAAGGCCGCGGAGCGTGGTTGGCGCATCCGCGAGGTCGACACACCATACGCGCCGCGGGTCGGCCGGAGCAAGGTGACCGGCACCGTGCGTGGCACCCTCACGGCCATCTCCGACATGTCGCGCCTCCTCAAGGAGGCCCGACGATGACCACCCTGATCGTGATCGCCAAGGAATGTCTGCCCGGCAAGGTGAAGACGAGGCTGCATCCCCCGCTCAGCCTCGAACAGGCCGCCGAACTGGCTGCCGCCAGCCTGCACGACACCTTGGCCGCCGTCGCCGGGCTGCCCGCCACCCGGCGGGTGCTCGCATTCGACGGTGTTGTCGCCCCCGCCGCCGCGGCCGGATACGACATCGTGCCCCAGGTGACCGGGGGGCTGGACGAACGCCTCGGCGCGATCTTCGACGGCTGCACCGAACCTGCCGTGCTGATCGGCATGGACACGCCCCAGGTGTCCGCGGCAGTGCTCGCCCCGTTGTTCGAGGCCTGGCCCGACGATGTCGACGCCTGGTTCGGGCCCGCTGCCGACGGCGGCTTCTGGGCACTTGCGCTCCGGCACCCAGATGGCGACCTGCTCAGGGGGGTGCCGATGTCGGAGAGCTTCACCGGCGCACACCAGCTCGCCCGGCTTCGCGCCGCGGGACTTCGGGTGCGGATGCTGCCGACCCTCACGGATGTGGACCACATCGAGGACGCTCTGCAGGTGGCCGCGCTCGCCCCCACCGGCCGGTTCGCGGCCACTCTGGCCGGCTTCGGCGCCGCGCTGAGCGAGGTGCGACGATGACCCTGCTCTCCGGCCGCCCCGACATCGATCAGGCCAGCACCTTCGGTGCCGGTGGCACTGAACCGTATGCTGCCGCCCTGCAGGAGGAGTCCGCGGTGCTGTACCTGCGTCGTGACACCGGGCATCTTCCCGCCTCGGCGGCCATGGACGCCGGTCGGTGGAGCGCCGATGCCGACGCCACCGACCTCGACCTGCTGGCCGGGGCCATCGGTCCCGTGCTCGACATCGGCTGCGGTCCGGGTCGGATGGTGCGCGCGGCCATGGACCTGGGGCTGTCCGCCGCGGGGGTGGATGTGTCGCCGACCGCCGTGCGCATCGCCACAGCGGCCGGTCTCGCGGTATTCAACCGGTCGGTCTTCGCTCCGATGCCGCTCGAGGGCGCATGGGGAACGGCTCTGCTCCTCGACGGCAACATCGGTATCGGCGGTGACGCCGGGGCGCTTCTCGCCCGCTGCGCCGAGCTGCTCGCCGTAGACGGTTCGCTCGTGGTCGAGGTGAGCTCAGACCCCGATCGTGATCACGCCTTCGAGGGCACTCTCGAAGACGCTCAGGGTCGGCGAAGCGACGTGTTCCCTTGGGCGGAGATCGGCATCGTGCCCCTCACCGCTCGAGCCGCCGAAGTCGGGCTGCGGGTGGCTCAGGACTGGGTTCGCGACGGACGCTGGTTCGCGCGCCTGGTGCGCAGGTAGAACCAGGCCGAGACCGCCACGCTGGCCACCGCGAGAGTGAGCCAGAACAGACCCAGGTTCAGTGCGTAGTCCAGCGGGAGGATCGTGGGGTTCTTCGGTTCGAGGCCCTGCGCCACCACCGCTGGCAGCACGATGAGCGTCATCAGCGAGCCCACCACGATCGCCGCCTGCACCGTCACGATGATGCTGCCGGCCACCCGGTGCCCGGCACGACGGGTGAGCACCCCGAGCGCGAACACCAGTGGGGAGATCACCGCGTCGTGCAGCACGATGGCCGCGCCCAGCCACAGCACAACTCCAGGCAGCCGGCGCAGGGCCACGGTGTCGAACATCACATACGCGCCGAGTCCGAGGCCGAGCACGCCGACGGCGACGAGAACGAGTCGCGCCGCGCGCATCCGGCCGGTCGGTCGGGCCATCTCTGGTGTCGTCATCACGCGTCGATCGCCTCGATCCGGCTGAGCCATTTGGTCTGCAGAACACCGGGCCGTCCGGGCGCGATCATGCGGGCCGGGTAGCCGTGCTCGAGGTCGAGGGTCTCGCCGTTCAGCTCGAGGGCCACGAGGGTGAGCGGATCGCGCACGTACTCATTGCCCATCTCGGTCTGCTTGAACCCGCCGCGCTGTTCCAGGCTGATCAGCCTGAGGTCGGCGTCGGGGGAGCCCCCGGCCGCGTCGACGAGGTCACGCAGACGCACTCCCCGCCAGGATGCCATCTGGCTCCATCCCTCGACGCAGGCGATGGGCAGGTCTACGTCGGTCTGGGGGAGGGCGGTCAGCTCGGCCCTGGTGAACGAGAGTTCGGTGCCACCGACCGCCACCGTGAGCACCCAGGCCGGCGACAGGGCCGCCGTGGCCACCTTGGCCTGGGCTGAGGTGCGGTTGACCGGCACCCCCTGCTGGCCGACGCCCTTCTTGCGCGGACCGAAGATGTTGACGGCATCCAGCGGCGCGAAGGTCTGCCCCGCGGTCAGCCCCACGACGGCCGCGACGGCGAGTGTCACCGTGGCGAGGAACCCGCGTCGGCTGGTGCGGGCCGGCACAGCCGGGGTTGCGTCGATGTAGGAGAGCACCCGGCCGGTCAGGCCGCGGGTGCGAGGCAGCCCCTCGCCGGCGGCTTCGGCGGGCACGGCCGCCGGGTCGACCGTTCTGGCGTCGGCGACGGTGTCAATGGGGTGTCGTTCCTCCGGCCCGGCGGACGGCGTGGCTCGCCAGTGCGCAGCGATGAGCGGGAGCTTCACCCCGATGTGCACCAGCAGCGAGCCGATGATGACGAAGGCCAGCGCGAAGTGCACCTGCTTGAACGGAAACGGGAACGGGTACCACTGGTACGTGTTGAGCAGGCCGATCGTGATTTCGACCAGTGCGGCACCGACGAAGAGCGCGATCGACGCCCGCTCGAGGAGATTGGCGAAGGATCTGACCGGCGGGTACTGGAACAGCTGCGGAAACACCACGTAGAGCTTCGCCAGCAACAGCGGAAAGCAGGCGATCCCGGCCACGATGTGGGTGCCCTGGGTGACCTGGTAGAGCCCGGCCGGCCGGGTGGGGAACGTCATCCACGGCAACGGCTGCTGCAGGAAATGGCTGTACAGGCCGGTGCCGAAGCAGAGCAGGAAAGCGATGCCGAGCAGACGGCCGATCACGGTGGCCATTCGCGGGTTCCGCACCGGAGAGGCGAGCTGGGCCCTGGCCTCGTACATCAATCGGCGCATAGTCCATTCCACCACCGCGTCCCCGTCCGGGGGGCCCGCAATCATTACGGTTCCGTGACGGGCCGCACACCGGGTGGGCCTTCCTCCATCGTTCCGGGAGGATGGCAGGGTGCGTATTGCCGTCGTGTCGATCCTCCTGTTCGTCAGTGCCGCCCTGACCGCGGCACTTGTGGCGGCGTTCGACCTGTTCCGGCCGCACCGCGACACCGTGCCGCTCCTGGTGGGTACCGTCGTCCTCTGGCTGCTCTTCGCCGTCGCCCTGGTCGCCCTGCGCCGGGTCAGCGGCCGCGCCGTCGTGGTTCTGGTGCTCGCCGGCTCGGTCGTGCTCGGCGGCGCGGCGATGGCCGGCCCACCGAACACGAGCACAGACTCGGCCCGCTACGCCTGGGACGGCATCGTGCAGAATGCCGGCATCTCGCCGTACGCCTACGTGCCCGCCGACGAACGGCTCGATGAGTTGCGGCCGGACTGGCTGTTCCCGGCACCCGTCGCCGGCGAGGCCGGCGCGGACTGCGTGGGTGAGCGGATCGAGACGGTTGACCGCGATGCCGGCCCGCCGCTGTGCTCGGCGCTGAACCGCACCACCGTGCCCACCATCTATCCGCCTGCCGCCGAAATCTACTTTGCCGCCGTTCGGGCCGTGGTCGGGGCGGAGGCCGGCTACTGGCCACTGCAGTTCACCGGCCTGCTGCTGAGCGTCGGCGTCACCGGGATGCTGCTGGTCGGTATGCGCCGTCGCGGAATCGACCAACGGCATGCCGCCATCTGGGCCTGGTGCCCGCTGGTGGCGACCGAGGGCGTCACCAACTCGCACATCGACCTGCTCGGGGTGGCGTTCATGCTCGCCGCGGTCTTCTGGGTCAGCAGCGCGAAATATGTCCGCGGCGGCATACTGCTCGGAGTGGCCATCGGGGTCAAGTTGATCCCGGCGATCGCCGCGCCCGCCATGCTCGCCAGGCAGGGCTGGAAGGTCATCGCCGCGGCGGTCGTGACCTTCGCACTGCTCTATGTGCCCTATGTCCTCGCCACCGGCATCGGCGTGCTCGGCTACCTGCCCGGTTACCTCACCGAGGAGGGCTACGAGGACGGATCCAGGTTTGCCTTGGTCTCCCTGATCGCGCCGGGCGGCGCAGCCATCGTCGTGGCGGCGATCCTGCTGGCCGGCCTGGCCGTGGTCACGATCTGGAAAACCGACCCGGAGCGGCCGTGGCTCGGTCAGCTCGTGATGATCGGCGGAACCCTGCTGGTGCTGAGCCCGAGGTACCCCTGGTACGCCCTGCTGCTCCTGCCGTTCATCGCACTCAGCGGCCGGTGGGAATGGCTGGCGATCCCGCTCGCGTTGACCCTGCGCCTGCTGGTGCCCTCGCTCTTGGTCAGCAGGGTCTCCCTCGCCGTCGCCCTGGTTCTGATCGTGGTCGTGTCAGTGCGCCGGGCGGGGCCTGGCGCGCTCGGCCGGTGGCGCGGCGCGTTCACTCGCATCAGCGGCCCGCGAACAAATGATCAGCGCACGTAGCGCAGGATGTTCACTCCGGTCAGGCCCCATTCGTCGTCGAGGCTGTAACCGAGGGCGGCGAGTTTGTCGGTGACGCTCGGGCGCCAGTCCTGTTTGTCGCTGGTCACCAACCACACGGTGTCGACCCCGCCGAACCGGTCGGTCACGGCATCCAGCGGATACCTGGTCTCCCAGAGCTGCCCGGTCTGGGCGGCCGGGGTTTCCAGTTTCACGTCGATCAGACCGTCGAATGCTTCGGGGTACGAATAGGCGATCACCCGGGTGGTCGCGGCCGGATGCTGGCGCACCGGTCCGTAGATGATGGCTGCGGATTCCGTCGGCTGGGCTGCCCGCTCGCGGGCGATGAGGTCGGCGACCTCGCTCCACGACGAGTTCTGCTTGGCCTCCGGCTGTCGTTGGGCCACGAACTGGGGTGCGGCCAGGGCCACGAGCGCCACGAGCGCCACGACGATCAGCCAGCGGCGCCGCAGTGCGTTCAGGGCCACCCCCATCAGGATGGCCACGGCGGGCGCGCTGAATGTGAGATAGCGGGGGGAGTAGAGCGGCGTTGCAAAAGCGGACGCCACAACGACCCCGAGCGTGGGCACCACAAGCCACGGCAGGGCGATCGCCAGCAATGACGGGTTACGCGCCCGGCCCAGAGGCACGGGGAGGCCCGTGGCCCGGGTCCGGCGGGCAGCGAGCACCAGGGTGACGATGCCGGCGATCACCAGCGCCCACGCCGCGACGGCGAAGGGCCGGTTCAGGTAGAACCACTGGGTGACGACGACGCCGTTCCAGGTGCCCCAGCTGATCGGGGCGATCCAACTCACCTGGCCGGACTGGGCCACCACGCCGAGGGCGAAGGGAACCAGCAGTGCGGCAGCGGCAACCGACGAAAGCAGCCAGCCGACGAACGAGGCTCGAACTGCCCGATCGCGTCGACGGCCGGTCAACGTCGTCCAGAGGGCGGTGAGTCCGTGGGCGCCGACCAGGAAGGCCAGGTAGATGAATGTGAGCGCGGAGGCCACGGCGACCACGCAGTAGAGCGCCCACCACAGCACGCGGACGCGCCGGGGTGCCGGCCCGTTGCGCCAGGCCGTGAGGAAGATCAGGGTCAGCGCCACGGCGAGAGCCGCGGTGAGTGCGTATGACCGGCCTTCGGTGCCCATCCAGGTCACCCGGGGCAACAGGCAGAAGGCGATACCAGCGAGAACGGCGGTGCCGCGGCCGGCCTTGGAGCGAACCAGGATGACCGTGAGCGCGGCCGCGACCCCGACGAAGACGGCGCTCGGTAACCTCAACGAGAACGGCGAGTAGCCCACAAGATCGAGCCAGAGATGCATCCCGGCGTAGTACAGCCCGTGCACGGCATCGATGCTCAGAAGCATCCGGCCGAGTTCGGGCCAGCTCCGCATGGTGGCAGACACGGTTGCCGCCTCGTCGAACCAGACCGACGGCTGCCACGACCAGGCCAGTGCCAACACGGTGCCGAAGAGTCCGACCAGCAGTGCGTCCAGCCCCGGCCGGCGCACCGGGATGCGGCGGGCGACCGGTGCCGGAGCGCGGCGTTGTGTTGTGGTGGGGGTGGTCATGGTCGAGCGTTCTCCCATTCGTACCCAGTCGTGTCGGCCGGTGGTCGCAGCGACCCCGTGTCGAGGGTAGGCGACCTTCCCGGGAATCTACCCGGAGGGGACATCGTCGGTAACCCCTTACTCCTGTCGGCGCAACGAAAAACGGCCGAGCAATGCTCGGCCGTTTTCGTGGGTGCTGCGGGTGTTACTTGGTGTTGACGGTGATGGTGGCGATGCCGACGAGGAGCTGGTCGGCGACGGCGTCGGTGTTGAAGGTGGTGTTCAGGAGGGCGGCGGCGTCGGCGGAGATGTGCACGGTGGTGCCGGTGAGGATGGCGTTGTCGCCGTCCATCTTGAGGGGTTCGAGGGTTCCGCCGTAGAGGTCGAAGAGCTTGACCTGGGTGGCGGCGGATTCGCCGTTGGCGGTGACGTCGCCGAAGAGTTCGCTGGTGCCGGGGTCGATGGTGAAGTTGGTCAGTTCGACGACGGTGTCGCCGGCGGTGAGGGAGAAGCCGGATCCTTCGTGTTCGATGTTGCCCTGGACGTAGGGGCGGTAGTCCTCGGCGGGGTCGTAGTAGTCCACGTTGCCGCCGGTGATCGGGAAGTGCAGGCTGCCTTCTTCGAGGGTGGCGGTGCCGACGGTGCCGGGGGTCAGGCCGAGGCTGGTGAGGGCGGCGGCGAAGTCGGCGTCCAGGAGCACGGCGGTGTCGACGCCGGTGAGGCTGGGGATCGAGGCGACGGGGGTGGGGGTGGCCTCGGCGGAGGAGCTGGAGGAGCTGGACGACGACGTCGAGGTCTCGGCGGCGGGCGTGGAGCAGGCGGCGAGGCCGGCGACGAGCAGGCCGGCGGTAGTGAGTCCGAGTGCGGTCTTGGTGAAGGTGCGCATGATGTGATCCTTTGCTGTGGGGGAGTCCTGCGGGGTGGTGCTTGGTATGCAGGTGGTTCGGCCCCATCCGGAAAAAGGTTTGGTCGATCTCAAAACTCGTCCGCTGGCGCGTCCGCGGGGTCGGCTCGTGGGGTCTCGAGAGGCTCGCTGGTCGACCTTGTCGAGACCGGTGACGTGCGTGGGTGCCGCGCGCGGCCCTAGAAGCGGCGGAAGCGATCGGGAGCGAGGTCCCAGGGATCCTTGCCGAGCAACTCGGCGACACCACGGAACACGCAACTCTCAATGACCATGCGCTGGTGGAACTCGTCGTCGCGGTGCAACCTGCTCAGCCGTTGGATGGGCAACCGGTAGAAAACAATGCGGCGTTCGCGGGTATCCACGGCATAGCGTTCGACACCGACGCCAGGGATGACGTTCATCGGACCCGGCGCCACCTCGAAGCTGACGTTGGCGAGTTCGGCGGGCCACACCATCCGCAGGTAGTCGACGGTCGACGCGATGGTCATGTCGAAGGTGTCGATCCGGGTGCGCAGCGGGGGCAGAAAGGGCCCGGTGGCAGAACTGCGGATGCCGCGGCCATGACGATCCCGGCCTCGGCCGCGAGAAGCCGATGTCTGCACTGTTGCGCGGCGTGAACGAGGCATGCCCCCAGTCTACTTCCGGGGCATCGGCGGTATCCTGAATCACCATGTCAGCCAGACCGTGCTCACGAATCTCCTGCGGCGACCATGCCGTTGCCACCCTGACGTTCTCCTACGCCGATTCCATGGCGGTTCTCGGACCGCTCTCCGGCACCCATGAGCCGCACACCTATGACCTGTGCGACCGGCACGCGCGCCTCACCACGCCGCCGCAGGGATGGCAGCTGATTCGGCATCGCCTCACCTCCATCGATGATGCCGACAGAAGCACGTCGACGTCCTCCTGAATACCCTTCGGCACCGGGTGCCGGCGCCGCCCCGGCCCGACACGCCCGGGTGTTTGCAGCAATTTGCGGCGTCCCCGGAATCCCCGTAATGTCATCTCTCGTCACCCCACAGGTTCAGAAAGCCGCAGCGCTTCTGGCCTCAAGCGGGACCAACTCCCAGCCGAATCAACACCTCGCATCTTTGATGCGTGGGCAAGATTCCGGCAGGGAATCAGCTCTCCACCCGATCCTTCTTTCGATCGGCTGCAGCGTTGTGAGGCACAAGTTTGCCCGCAACACGCCGCCTGCTCGATTTGACACGGACTCGAGCGGAGGCTAAGTTAGACAAGTTGCCCCGGAGCGACAGCCAATCACATGGCCTGAAGTCGGGTGCGTCCGATCCTTGAGAACTCAACAGCGTGCACAATGTCAAATGCCAAAAACCTCGTGGTTT
>NZ_JBGQOH010000014.1:0-91443 GCF_052113745.1 Cryobacterium sp. W22_MBD10_FK3 | reverse complement strand
CCCCCCCCCCCCCCCCCCCCCCCCCCCCCCCCCCCCCCTTTTCAATGATACGGCGACCACCGAGATCGACACGAACTTGTGGTCGTCGGCAGCGTAAGGTGTGGAGAAGAGACAGCGGCCGGCCACACCGGCACCGGCACCCGCACCGGCACGTCGACCGGCGCCATCAGTACGACCGCATCCGCCGGCGCCCGCCCGGTGCTGCGCGACGTGTCACTCACGGTGCACCCCGGCGAGGTGCTCGCGATCCTCGGCACCAGCGGTTGCGGCAAATCCACGCTGCTCCGCATCGCCGGCGGGCTGGACTCCCCCAGCGCCGGCTCGGTGCGGATCGACGGCTCCCCCGTCACCGCCTTCGACACCCGCTGCGCCGTGGGCTTCCAGGAGCCGCGCCTGCTGCCCTGGCGCACCGTGGCCGCCAACGTTGCCCTCGGCCTGCCGCGCGGCACCGCCCGCGAGTCCGGCCGCGCCCGGGTGGCCGAGCTGCTCGACCTCGTGGGCCTCACTGCCTTCGCCGGGCACCGGCCCGCCGCGATCTCCGGCGGCATGGCGCAGCGCGCCTCGCTGGCCCGCGCCCTGGCCCGCAACCCCGGCGTGCTGCTTCTCGACGAACCGTTCGGCGCCCTGGATGCCCTCACCCGGATGAAGATGCAGGACCTGCTGCTCGATGTGCACGCCGCCGCCCCCACCACGGTGCTGCTGGTCACCCACGACGTCGACGAGGCGTTGCAACTGGCCGACCGCGTCATCCTGCTCGGCCAGGAGCCGGCCCCGAGCGAGGCCGACGGCTCCAGCCGGCCCGGCGCCACGATCGTGCAGCAGCTCACCGTGCCGGGCAACCGGCCCCGCGACCGCGGCTCGGCGGAACTGGCCGAACTGCGCGGGCGCCTGCTCGCCGGCCTCGGCATCAACCGGCACGGCGATGCCCGCGGGGTCGCCACCGGAACGAGCATCCCGCACTTCCCCTACTGACCAGCCCGACCGCACCACATCCACAGCACGGATGCCCGCCTCACGTCCAGACCCGCACCCAACGAGAGACCTGTCATGAAGAATCGCTTCACAGCCACCGCCCTCATCGCGTCGGCCGCCGCCGCGGCCCTGCTGCTCACCGGCTGCGTCGCCGGTGAGAACCAGCCCGCCGCCGAGGCCGCCGCGAGCACCGACGATGCCGGCATCGTCACCCATGGCGGCACCCTCAACATCGACTTCGCCACATACAACCCGCTCAGCCTGGTGATCAAGGAAAAGGGCTGGCTCGAAGATGCCCTCGCCGACCAGGACATCACGGTGAACTGGGTGCAGTCCGCCGGCTCGAACAAGGCCAACGAGGCCCTGCGGGCCAACGCCATCGACGTCGGCTCCACCGCCGGTTCCGCGGCGCTGCTCGCCCGCTCGAACGACTCGCCCATCCAGGTGATCGACATCTACTCGCAGCCCGAGTGGGCCGCGCTCGTCGTGCCCGAGGGCTCGGACATCACCTCGGTCGAAGACCTCAAGGGCAAGCAGATTGCCGCCACCCAGGGCACCGACCCGTACTTCTTCCTGCTGCAGTCGCTCGAAGAGGCCGGCCTGAGCCTGGACGACGTCACCGTGCAGAACCTGCAGCACGCCGACGGCTGGGCCGCCCTGCAGAACGGCTCGGTCGACGCCTGGGCCGGACTCGACCCGATCATGGCCGGCGCCGAAGCCGCCGGTGCGGAGCTCGCCTACCGCAACGTCGACTTCAACAGCTACGGCTTCCTCAACGCCACCGAGTCCTTCATCGCCGAGAAGCCGGATGTGGCCCAGACCGTCGTCGACGTCTACGAGCACGCCCGCGCCTGGGCCCTGGCGAACGAAGAAGAGACCGCCCAGATCCTCGCCGACGTGGCCGGCCTCGACCTCGCCGTCGCCACCAAGGTCATCACCGAGCGCTCCAACCTCGGTGTCGACAACGTTCCCGGCGACGCCCAGATCGACGTGCTCACCACCATCGGCCCGATCTTCGTCGAGACCGGCGACGTGCTCAACCAGGGCAAGGTCGACGACGCTCTCGACACCATCGTGAACGACACGTTCGCCACGAAGGCCGACCCGACGATCGTCGAGTAACCACCGGATGCCGCGGCGGCCGCACGCCGGCCGTCCCGGCATCCGTCTCATCACATTCACCCGCACGGAAGGCCCCCGATGACCGAGACCCTCGCCCCGAGCACGGCACCAGCCGTGCGCCGGCCGCTGACCTCGCGGCGCGGGGTGCGCATTCTCGGCGGGCTGCTGCTGCCGGTGCTGATCCTCATCGCGTGGCAACTCAGCAGCGTCCTCGGCCTGGTCACCGTCTCCCAGCTGCCGTCACCGGCCATGGTCTGGATCGCCGCAGTCGACCTGTTCGACCGTGGTGAACTCACCCTCTACGTGGCGATCTCCACCCAGCGGGTGCTCATCGGATTCGTCACCGGCGCGGCCCTCGGCCTCGTCGCGGGCGCGCTGGTAGGGCTCTCCCGAGCCGCCGACGTGCTCTTCGCCCCGACCCTCGGCGCCATCCGCGCGGTGCCGTCGTTGGCCTGGGTGCCACTGCTGATCATCTGGCTCAAGTACGGCGAAGAGTCCAAAATCGTCCTGGTCGCCATCGGCGCCTTCTTCCCGGTCTACACAACAGTGGCCTTGGCGCTGCGGCATGTCGACCGTCACCTCGTCGAAGCAGGCCGCGCCTTCGGACTGCGTGGCGTTAAACTCTTCACCGCCGTGCAGCTGCCCGCCGTGGTCCCGTCGGTCATCTCCGGGCTGCGGCTCGCGCTCGCCCAGGCCTGGCTGTTCCTGGTGGCCGCTGAGTTGCTCGGCGCCTCGATGGGACTGGGCTACCTGCTCTCGATCTCGGGCACCAACGGCCGAATCGACCGCATCCTGGTCGCCATCATCCTGCTCGCCCTGCTCGGCAAGCTCACCGACGCCATCCTGGGCGTCTTCGAGAAGTGGGCCATCACCAAGTGGGCCTGACCAACGCTCGCGGCGCAGGTTCGTGCTCGCAGCGCAGGTTCACGCTCGCGGCGCAGGTTCATGCTCGCGGCGCAGGTTGTAGTGCCAGTTAAGGTGCGCCACGAGAAATATGGTGCGCCACGAACAGTAAGGTGCGCCACCAGCGAGCAATCCACACCGACGGGGCTGCCCGCCCCGCAGGTTACGCCGCGTTGCGCCGCCCCCCGCACCGGATGCCCACGCTGCGTAGCGTCGAACATGACCACCAGCCCCATCCCGAATCACCCCCGGAGTGTGCCCATGCCGAACACCGACACCAGCACGGACACCGACACCGCCGTCAGCACCAGCACCAGCACCAGCACCAGCACCCGCACCCGCACCAGCACCAGCACGCACGCCCACGCCGAGACCCACGCCCCGGACACCCACACCCCGGCCACCCGCGCCGCCACCGCCGACTGGACCGACACCAGCGCCACCATCCGCAACCTCTCCACCGAGCACCGCCGCTACCCGGCTCCCGCGGCCTTCGCCGCCCAGGCCAACGTCGACGCCTCCTGGTACGAGAAGGCCGCCGCCGACCCGGTCGCGTTCTGGACCGAGCAGGCCAACCGGCTCGACTGGGCCGAACCCTGGCACACCGACCACAGCTGGCAGCCCACCAGCCCGGATGCCGACGGCGTGCTGAGCGTGCCGCAGGCGGAGTGGTTCGCCGGCGGCAAGCTCAACGTGGCGGTGAACTGCGTCGACCGGCATGTGGCCGCCGGCCGCGGCGACAAGGTCGCGTTCCACTTCGAGGGCGAACCCGGCGACCGGCGCACCCTCACCTACGCCGACCTCGAGAAAGAGGTCGCCCGGGCCGCCAACGCGCTCACCGACCTCGGCATCGTGCAGGGCGACCGGGTGGTCATCTACCTGCCGGTGATCCCCGAGACGATCATCATCACCCTCGCCGTGGCCCGCATCGGCGCCATCCACTCGTTGGTGTTCGGCGGGTTCTCCGCCGAGGCGCTGCGCTTCCGGGTGGAAGACACCGGCGCCAAGCTGCTCGTCACCACCGACGGCCAGTTCCGCCGCGGCAAGGCGGTGCCGGTGAAGGCGGCCGCCGACGAGGCCGTGGCGAACGTGGACTCGATCGAGCACGTGCTGGTGGTGCGCCGCACCGGCGACCTGACCCCGGACATCCCCTGGACCCCCGGCCGCGACGTGTGGTGGCACGACACCGTCGACACGGCATCCGACAGACACGAGCCCGAGTTCTTCGACGCCGAGACGCCGCTGTTCATCATTTACACCTCCGGCACCACCGGCAAGCCCAAGGGCCTGGTGCACACCAGCGGCGGCTACCTCACGCACGCCTCCTGGAGCCACTGGGCGGTTTTCGACGCCAAGGAGGACGACGTGCACTGGTGCACCGCCGACCTCGCCTGGGTCACCGCGCACAGCTACGTGCACTACGGGCCGCTCTCCAACGGCACCACCTCGGTGATCTACGAGGGCACCCCGAACACCCCGCACCCCGGCCGGCACTTCGAGATCATCCAGCGGTACGGCGTCACCACCTATTACACGGCGCCCACGCTCATCCGCACCTTCATGACCTGGTTCCCCACTGGATTGCCCGCCGAACACGACCTGTCCAGCATCCGCCTGCTCGGCTCGGTCGGCGAGGCGATCAACCCGGAGGCCTGGGTATGGTTCCGGGAGAACGTCGGCGCGGGCTCCGCCCCGATCGTGGACACCTGGTGGCAGTCAGAGACCGGCGCCGCCGTGATGGCGCCGCTGCCCGGCGTGAGCACCCTCAAGCCCGGCAGCGCCCTGCGCGCCCTGCCGGGGCTCAGCACCCTGGTGGTGGATGACGCGGGCCAGCCGGTGCCGCACGGCACCGGCGGGTACCTGGTGCTGGCCGGCACCTGGCCGGGCATGGCCCGCACGGTGTGGGGCAACCCGGAGCGCTACCGGGACTCCTACTGGGCGCGCTTTAGTGAGCAGGGCTACTTCTTCTCGGGCGACGGCGCCAAATACGACGACGACGGCGACATCTGGCTGCTCGGCCGGGTAGACGACGTGATCAACGTCTCCGGACACCGGCTCTCCACCATCGAGATCGAGTCGGCGCTGGTGTCGCACCCGGCCGTCGGCGAGTCCGGCGTCGTCGGGGTGGCGGATGCGACCACCGGCGACGGCATCGCCGCGTTCGTGATCCCCGCGGTGGCCCCGGCCACGGATGAACCGGCCGCCTGGCTGGCCCTGGCCGCCGAGCTGGCCCCGCAGCTGCGGGCGCACATCACCCACGAGATCGGCGCGGTGGCCAAGCCGCGCGACGTGTTCCTGGTGCCGGACCTGCCCAAGACCCGCTCGGGCAAGATCATGCGCCGGCTGCTCGGCGACATCGTGGACGGCCGCCCCCTCGGCGATGTCACCTCGCTGCAAGACGACACCGTGCCCGGCCGCATCCAGGCCATCGTGCAGGCCGCCCGCCCCTAACCCGCCCCGCCGGCCCACCCACATCCCCTCCTCCCCTCCTCCCCGAGCCATGACTGGCCCGAATTCGCTAGTGCCCCGACGGCTCCGACTAGCAAAACTGGGCCAGTCCGGGTGACGCAGATCATGACTGGCCCACAATTGCTAGTGCCCGGACAGCTCCGACTAGCAAAACCGGGCCAGTCACGGCACCCAACTTGACTGGCCCACATTCGCTAGTGGCAAGACGGTTTCAACTAGCAAAACCGGGCCAGTCACGGCACCCAACTTGACTGGCCCATATTCGCTAGTGGCAAGACGGTTTCAACTAGCGAAACCGGGCCAGTCCCGGTGACGCAGATCATGACTGGCCCGAAATTGCTAGTGCCGGGACGGCTGGGACTAGCAAAACCGGGCCAGTCATGGCCGGGGACTTCTGGATGTGTGGGGCGAGGTCTGGAGGGCGAGGTCAGGATGCGCGGGGTGCCGAGCGGCACGGGCGGTCAGGCAGCTCGGGCAGCACGGACGATCGGCGACACGGGCGCGCCAGACGGTCAGGCGACACGGGGCGCGCCGCACGGTCAGCTGACACGGGCGCGCCGGAGGGCCAGGCGACACGGGCGCGCCGGACGATCAGGCGACACGGGCGCGCCGGCGGGTCAGGCGACACGGGCGCGCCGGTCGGTCAGGAAACGCGGCGGCGACGCTCGCAGTAGACGTAGAAGGTGACGTAGGCGAGGAACGAGACGCACAGCCCGACCACCACCGGCACGGCGCCCGGCCCGGTGAGGGCATCGCGGCCGATAAACAGGGCCAGCAGGATGAAGGCCAGGCTCACGATCTGCGCCTGGAACACCTCGCGGAAGGCGCTCCAACGCGCATCCCGCACCAGGAACAGGTTCACCATGCCGGGCAGGGTGAGCACCGCCCCGACCACCCGGGCCGTCAGCGGGGTGAGGTCCCAGGCCCAGGACTGCCCGAACTGCACAGGGAAGAGGAACAGCGCCAGCCCGGCGGCGAGCGCGGCCAGGCCCACCGCCACCAGCACCGCCCGCACGCCGCCGGGCAGCAGGTAGTCCCGTTCCTCCGGCCTGCCACTGTCGACACCCCGGTGCAACCACAGCACGGCCGCGGTCAGGAACGGGGTCGTCACGTACAACGTGGCCCAAACCGCGAAGATGAAGGTGCCCTGATGAAACCGGTCCCAGTGCAGAAGCGTGGCCACCAGCAGCAGCGACGCGAACACCAGCACCGCCACGAATCCGCGATGCACCCGGTGCCACCGCGTTTCCCGCGCCACCCTGGCGAAAAACCAGATGCCCCCGATGTAGGCGCAGGCCAGGAACAGGGCGCTGAGCGGCGGGGCGATGGTCCAGGCGAAGAGCACCTCGGTGCGGGTGGGGAAGAGGTAGAGCAGCACGCTGGCCACCACCAGGAACGGCACCAGCAGCACCGCCAGCCATCGGGCGGCGGGGCGCAGCCGGTCGGGGCCCTGCCGGGTGAGGGCCGCCGGGCGGGTCACTCGGTGTCCTTCGACACCGACAGCCGCTCCTCGAACAGGTCAACCGCCCCGCCCTTGGCCGGCGGCAGCGCGTACGACACCGCGGCACGCACATTCAGGCGACGCCCCTCCGCCTCGCCTTTGGCGAACTCCGCCCCCTGCGCGCCGCCCTGCAGCGGACCAACCCAGGCCCGGTGGAACGAGATCGACGGCGCGTTGAACAGCCCGGTCTGTTCCCGCAGCGACAGGGCGGCACCGAACAACCGCCCGGCGCGCACCACATCACCGGTCTGGGCGGCGATCGCCGTCAGCGCCTCCAGCCCGTACGCGACCCCCTCGTTGTGCCCCACGTCCCGCGACCGCACCAGGGCGTCCTCGAACTCGACGGTGGCCGCCGGCACGTCGCCGAGGAACAGATGCGCCCAGCCGCAGTGGTGCAAGGCGATGGTGGCGCCGAGTTGGTCCTTCTGGCGGAGGGTGAACGCGAGGCTCTCCTCGAAGCGGTTGAGGGCTCGGGTCAGTTTCTGCTGCAGTACGGCCGCGAGCCCCAGCGACACCAGCGCCATCGCCTCTCCCCAGCGGTCGCCAGCGCTGCGGAAGAGGTGCAGGCTGGTCTCCAGCACCGACTCGGCCTCCTCCGCGTTGCCGTGTTCCAGTGCCGCCAGAGCCACCGACACCAACGTCAGCGCCTGCGCGCGCGGCAGCCCCTCCTGCGCGAAGAGCTCGGCGCTCTCGGTGAGCGTCTGGGTGATGCCCTCGACAGGGTCCTGCCAGAACCGGATGGCGCCGGTGAAGTACAACGCCCGGGCGCGCGCGGCCGGCGACAGCTCGGCATCCGCGGCCAGAACCTCATCCATCCAGCCGCGCACCTCGCCCAGGTGGCCGCCGATCCACCAGTAGAGGTAGAGCGACCACGCGAAGGCCGTCGCGCTCTCCCACTCGCCCTTGTCGAGGTAGAAGCGCTCGCAGGCGCGCAGGTTTTCCCGGTCGTCGACGAGCCTGGACATCCATTCGCCCTGCTGTTCGCCGTCGAGCAGCCGGTCGGCCGCGGCCGCGACACCCACGTAGTACTCCGCGTGGGCCCGCCGCAGGGCGTCGAGGCTGCCGGAGGCCTCCAATTGCTCCAGCGCGTACTCCCGCACCGTCGCCAGCATTGTGAAGTAGGTCTGCCGGGGCCGCTCCTCCTGCCGCACCAGGCTGCTGTCCACGAGCACGCCGAGCATGCTCAACACGTCGGTGTCGGCGTCATCGTCGGCGGAGCAGACACTCTCCACGGCCTCCAGGGTGAACCCGCCCACGAAGACGCCCAGTTGGGCGAGCAGTTGGCGTTCCTCGTCGCCGAGCAGCTGGGTGCTCCATTCGATGGTGCGGCGGAGGGTTTGCTGGCGGGCCGGCAGGTCTGTCATGCCGCCGGAGAGCAGCGGCAGGCGACGGTCCAGGCGGGCGAGCATCAGGTCGGGCGAGAGCAACCGGATGCGCGCGGCCGCGAGCTCCAGCGCCAGCGGCACCCCGTCCAGCGCGACGCAGATCCGCACAACGGCCTCCACGTTCTCCCCGGTCAACTCGAAATCGGGCCGTACCGCCCTGGACCGCTCCACGAACAGGGTCACCGCCGGCGAGCGCCGGGCCGCGGCGAGGTGCACGGCGCCCGCCCGGTCGTCGCCGTTGGGATGCGGTTGGGCGAGCGGGCCGAGCTCGAAGTTGTGCTCCCCGTTGACGCGCAGCAGGGCGCGGCTGGTGACCAGCACGTTCAGGCTGGGCAGGGCGGCCAGCAGCCGGGCCACCACGGCGCCGGCGGGCAGCACCTGCTCGAAGTTGTCGAGCACGAGCAACACCCGGCGATTACGCAGGGCCATGACGAGCTTGTCCTCCACCGGGCCGTCGCCGGTGTTGCGCACCCCGAGGGTCTGCGCGATCGCGGTGGCCACGTTCGCCGGGTCCTGCACCGGCGCGAGGTCCACGAAGTACACCCCGTCCGGGTACTCCGGAGCCAGGTCTTCGCCCACGTCGATCGCCAGCCGGGTCTTGCCCATTCCGCCGGGGCCGGTCACCGTCACCAGCCGCACGGACTCCCGGGCCAGGGTGCGCTTGAGGCCGGCCACCTCCCGGGACCGGCCGATCAGCTCGGTGACGGGCGACGGAAAGGTGCTCAGCGCCTCGTCGGCCGGGGCATCCTGGTCGGGCGGAGCAGCCGCGGTGCCGGCGGTGAAGCGCTCGGCCAGCAGGATCGCGAGGTCGGCCTCGAGCAGCCCGGTGAGGGCATCCGCGTCGGAGAAGTACTTGAACGACGCGGTGTCGTCGGTTCGGATGCGATCGAGCAACTCGTTCAGCCTGGGCTCCCTCTCACCGTCGGTTTCGCGAATATAGATGAGCTTGGGCAGCGCCCCGGAGAGGTTGAACTCGTCCTCCAGACCGGAGACGGACTCGGTGGGCGCCACCCAGCCGTACCTGTCGCCGTAGATGCCCACGAAGATATTGCTCTGCTCCAGGTACGCCCGGTACAGGTCGCGGGGCGGATGCGGGCGGGCGCCGAGCTCGAACATCACCGGCGCCAGATGCAGCCGTTCCACCGCCACGCGGGCGCTCTTCCGCTCCGGAGCGAGTTCCCGCAGGGTCGAGCTGATGAACACCCGCAGCTTCTGGTCGGGGGTGCGGATAGCCGATGACAGCCCGGTCATGGGTGCCCTCCTGCTCAGGAGACGATCATGGACGAACCGGCCGTCCGCGCGGGAGCTGCTGGTTCCGAAGACGCACTTTGCGCCAAAAATACCCGGATTCGCCCGGTCCCGCGCGCCCCCTCGCTCGCCCCCTCACGCCCGCCATCTCGCGAGAGCGGTGGTGTGGCTGCCACGCTGCGCTGAGGCAGCACCATGGCCGCTTTCGCGGGCTCTAGGGCTCTGGATGCTCGGGCGGGTCGGGGCGAGCGGCGGCGGCGGCGAGCACCTGCCGGAGCGTGTCGGGGTGGCTGAGGATGCGAAAGTGGCCGCCGGTGTTGATCAGCACGTTCTCGGCGCCGGGCAGCAGGCTGCCCTCGGGAATGTGCGGGTCGAAGCGGCCGAAGATCGACACCACCCTGCTGTTCAGCCGTTCGTCGGCGCCGAGGGCCACCAGATACGGGGTGGTGCCCACGAATGCGCGCAGGCTCGGCATGAGCATGTAGCGGGCGTAGCTCGAACCCGAGAACGGGGTGCTGATGGCGATCAGGCGCACGACCCGGCCGCGGGGGTCGAGCTGCGTCATCAGGTATTTGCCGATCAGGCCGCCCTTGCTGTGGGCCACGATCACCACATCGTGCAGGTCACGGCCGCGCAGGTAATCGGCCACGACCTCGGCCGACGGCACGACAGGGCGCCGATTGGTGCCGAGCCTGGGTACCACGTGCACCGGATGCCCCTGCTCGTGCAGGGCGTCGATCAGCGGGCGCATGAACCGCCAGTTCTCGTAGATGCCCGGAATGATCAGCACCGGCGCCAGGTCGCCGGTGCCGAAATCCTCCGGTCGGGCGCTGGACAGCGCGGCCCTGGCCTGCGCGATCACGGCATACCGGTAGTCGAGCAGCCAGGAGCCCGCGTTGCGCAGCCCGCCACGCAGGCGGGGCCACAGCGAACCAGCGGGCTTGCGGGTCATGGCGCGACGGGCTCGGCGGGCCGGAGGGGAGTTGCCGGCAGGCCGGGCGCACCGCCAACGACGGGCAGGACGGGCACGACCGGCAGGCCGAGGGCCGGCACAGTCGGCACCGGCGCAGGGGGCACCGGCGCCAGGAGGTGCGCACGGATCGCCCCCGCCGTGGCCGTGGCCGCGCTGAACTGCACGAGGTGCCGGCCGGGCAGCTCCAGCATCGTCCCCCGCGGCGCCTGCGCCGCGAGGTGCACGCCCCACTCGTGGCGGGACACCGGGTCGTCCGCCCCGCGCAGCACCAGGGTCGGCGCGCGCACGTCCCGCAGCCGCAGGTCGGTGCGATACGACAGCATCGGCCGCAGCGTGGCGAGGTACCAGCGCGGACCGCAACGCAGGTAGTCGCCCAGCACGATCAGGGTGCCGCTGATCGGTTCCTTGAGGGTGTCCCTGGCCAGCGCCAGTCCCTGGCGGAGCGCCGAGTCCCGGGTGGGGTCGGTGACGCCGCCGATCAGCACCAGGTGCCCCACCAGGGCCGGATACCGCACGGCGGTTTCGGTCACGAACTGGGCGCCCATGGAGTGCCCGACGAGCACGACCGGCCGGCCGTTGAGCCGCGGCAGCAGTTCGCCCAGGTAGTCGGCGTATTGCTCGATGGTCACCCCGTTGTCGGGTTTGGGCGAGCGGCCGAAGCCGGGCAGGTCCACCGAGTGAACGGCGCCCGCTTGCGCCAGCTCGCCGTGCAGCCGGTTGAGGTAGCGGTGCGACATGCCGATGCCGTGCACGAGCACGAACACCGGCGCCTCCGCGATGCCGGGGCCCGGGGTGGAGAAGACGTGCACGGTGACGCCGGTCGAGGGCAGTCGCACCTCGCGCATCCGCTCGCCGCGGGGCATGCCGGTAGCGGAATACGCTCCGCGGGGCACCGCCGTCACTCCTGCGGCACCCGCACGCGCAGGCCGCCGGGCAGCACCCGCGCCTTGAAGGCGGTCGCGGCGCCGAAGCCGTCGCCGTCGAGCTCGATCTCCTCGGGGCGGCTGAGCTTGGCCGTGACCTCGCGACCCTTGACGTAGTTGAGGGCCTCGACCTCCTTAGTCATCATGCGCCGGCCCAGCGGGGTGCGGCGCAGCACGCCGTTCTCCCAGAACACCTTCACGATGATCTGAACCCAGTGCACGAATCCCTCCGGGCGCAGCATGAGCATCTCGAACTGGCCGTCGTCGATCACGGCTTCGGGCAGCAGCAGCACGTTGGCGGTGAGGGTGCCGGTGTTGCCCACGATCACGGTGTGCGCCCGCACCGACTTGGTGGGGCCGCCATCGAGGCTGTAGCGCAGGCGCAGCTGGTTGCGGTCGCGCAGGGCGGTGATGATCGCGCCCACGTAGGCGAGCCAGCCGATCTTGGCCTTGAGCTCGTCGTTGGTGCTGGCCAGCATCTTGGCGTCCAGGCCCAGTCCGGCCATCACCAGGAAGGCGTGCTTGCTGATGCTCTCGTCCTCGTGCCGGATCTCGATCCGCCCGATGTCGACCTGGCGGTCGGTGCCGCTGAACGCCGTGTGGATCGAGTGTTCGAGGTTGTCCAGCGAGAGGTTCAGGTTGCGGGCCAGCAGGTTGCCGGTGCCCGACGGCAGCAGCGCCAGGGCCGCGTCACTGCCGTGCACGATCTCGGCCACGGCGCGCACGGTGCCGTCGCCGCCGGCGGCGATCACCACGGTGGCGCCGGCGTCGATCGCGGCCTGGGCGGCGCCCTGGCCCGGGTCTTCCTTGGAGGTTTCGAACCACAGGGTCTCGCCCCAGCCGGCCTGGGCCTCTTCGGCGGCGACGGCCTTCTTGATGGCGTCGAGGTTCACCTTGATGGGGTTGTACACGACGGCGGCCACGCCGGTGCCGGCAGCGGTGTCGCCGGTCGTGGCCTCGGTGTCGGTCGGTGACGACATGCGCGGTCTCCTCAGGCAGGTGAGCGGATGGTCACGCTCGGGTCGGTCCCGCTGCGGCCGGCAGCGTACGGGTGCATCTACGCTACACGGCCCGTCCGGCGGATTGTCAGCGAAGCAGGCGCATTCTTGCGCGGGGCCGGGCCAAAGCCTGAGACCATATTCAGGTGACCTCTGCCACCCCGACCCCGCCGTCGACCTCACCGTCGACTCCCACCCGCCCCTTTCGCGCTTCCCGGCTGGCCTGGCCGGCCTTCGCCATCGCCGTGGTGGTGATCCTGCTCGACCAGGGCAGCAAGTGGTGGGCGGTGTCAGCGCTCGGCGACGGCCAGACGATTCCCCTGATCGGCGACCTGATCCGCTTCGTGCTCGTCTACAACCCTGGCGCCGCGTTCTCGATCGGCTCCGACTTCACCTGGGTGTTCGCGGTGCTCGCCGCCGGCGCCGTGGTCTGGATCACCATGCTCACCTGGCGGGTCGAATCCCGCGGCTGGATGATCGCCCTCGGCCTGCTGCTCGGCGGCGCCACCACGCACCTGGGCGACCGCCTCTTCCGCGAGCCCGGCTTCGCCCGCGGCCACGTGGTGGACTTCATCGGCTACGGCAACCTCTTCATCGGCAACGTCGCCGACATCGCCATCTTCGCCGGGGCGATCATGCTCGCCATCCTCACCGTGATGGGCGTGCACCTGCGCCAACCGGATGCCGAGCCCGCCGCCGCCTCCACCGGCTCCGCCGCACCGGAGGACCAGGGCCCCACGGCCTGAGCCGACCGGCCCGATGCTAGCGTCTGACGTATGGACGCGATGATGCTCGAGGGTGTGACGTTGCTGGCCGACGACGTGGCCGGCATGGCCGACTTCTACGAGCATGCGCTCGGGTTCGAGGTGACGGTGCGGGAGCCTGACTACGTGGCCCTCGGCGGCCCCGTCGGGGTGCGGCTGGCCATCTTCCGGCGCGCGGGTATGGGAGCACACACCCACGACCATCCGTCGTTCACGACACCGCGCAGCGGCCAGGCCGTGGAACTGAACTTCCAGTGCGCCAGCCCGGACCAGGTGCGCACCCGGTTCGCCGAGCTCGTCGAGCACGGAGCGGTGGCCATCGCCGCGCCGATGGAGCGCGACTGGGGGCACCTCACCGGCTTCTTCGCCGACCCAGAGGGCAACATCCACTCGCTGTTCGCGGTCCTGCCCGCCTGACACCGCTTCCGCGGCCGCGCGGCCGCCGCCCCTAGGCTGGGCCCATGCGATTCGGACTCTTCATTCCCCAAGGCTGGCGTCACGACCTCGTCGGCATCGACCCCGCCCAGCAGTGGGCCACCATGAGCGGCCTCGCCGCGCACGCGGATGCCGGCGCCTGGGAATCGATCTGGGTCTACGACCACTTCCACACCGTGCCGGTGCCGAGCGAGGAGGCCACCCACGAGGCGTGGACCCTGATGAGCGCCTTCGCCGCCACCACCACGCGGGTGCGGCTCGGCCAGATGTGCACCTGCATGAGCTACCGCAACCCCGCCCACCTGGCCAAGGTCGCGTCCACGATCGACATCATCTCCGGCGGCCGCGTGGAGATGGGCATCGGCGCGGGCTGGTACGAGCACGAGTGGCGCGCATACGGCTACGGCTTCCCGCGCGCGGGCGAACGCCTGGCCCGCCTCGACGAGGGTGTGCAGATCATGCGGCAGGCCTGGACCACCGGTACCGCCACCCTGGCCGGCGAGCACTATCAAGTGGACGGCGCCATCGTGCGGCCGCTGCCGCTGCAGGATGGCGGCATCCCGATCTGGATCGCCGGCGGCGGCGAGAAGGTGACGCTGCGGATCGCGGCGCAGTACGCGAACTACACCAACTTCGACGGCTCCCCCGGGGGTTTCACGCACAAGAGCGACCTGTTGCGCGAACACTGCGCCACGCTCGGCACCGACTTCGACGCCATCGTGCGCTCGGCCAACTACAACACCGTGATCGGCCGCGACGAGGCCGAGGTGGCCGAGCGGCTGGACGCCATCGAGGCCCGCGTCACTCCGTACCTCGGGGTGGAGGGCGCGGCCGGTTTCATGGCCGAGTACCGCAGCGGCACCGCGCAGGGCGTCGGCACGCCCGAGCAGATCGTGGAGCGCCTGAACGGTATGAAGGCGCGCGGCCTCGGCTACGCGATCCACTACTTCCCCGAGGCGGCCTACGACAGGTCGGGCCTGGAGTTGTTCGAGCGGGAGGTCATGCCGGCGCTGCTCTAGCGCGGCGGCAGCGCCCGCCCCCGCCGCCGCCGCCGGCTCCCGACCGCGACCTGCCCGCAACTGTTGCCCATGCGGACATCTGCACCCGGCGTACCGGGTGCACATGTCCGATTCGGGAACAGTTGCCTTCATCTGGGCTCCTGACGGCCGGAGCGGTGGTCGCGGAGACGGATGCGATAATCGAACGGGCGCGAGAGCTTCCGCCCCGCAGTTCCCGGCCCGCATTCCCGTGTGCACAGCCCGGGCAGACACACTCCCAGCGGCACAAGATCGGACACCATGTCCAGCAATACCCCCGCCGACACCGGCGCCACGGAATCCGGCACGGCAGTCCCCGGCGGCGCATCGGCGGCAGCCGACGGCTCGTCAGCGCCCGCCGCGCACACCGCGCCCGCCGCGCACACCGCGCCCGCCGCGCACACCGCACCCGGCGAGATCCGCTGGCAGACCGGCGAGACCGAGCACACCGCGCGCTGGCACTCTGAGGGCGGCTGGCCCGCGCCGCGCCGCGTGGTGGTCGTCGACGACACCCTCACCGCGGATGCCGCCTACCGGATGGCCAAGTCGGGTACCGGCCTGCTCTGGCAGGGCGATTACCGCAACGCCCGGCAGTTGCTCACGGCGATGGCCCGGCGGGTGGACCGGCACCGCCGCACCCCCACCACCGGCATGGCCGCCGCGTTCGAGGCCGGCCGCGCCGCGGCAGTGCGCCGCGCCCGCCTGCTCGGCCTGGTGCTCGTGGAGCTCGACGCCGAGCACACCCTGCGCCTGCGCCGCGCCCCCGACGTGCGGCAGGCCTGCGACGAGGCCTACGGCCCGGGCGCCGGCCCCGTGGTGCTGTCGCTCCGCGAGCTGCTCGGCGTGATCGGCGCGCACGAGTGGCGCACCAACGGTGTGCCGGTCGCGGCGCTCGGCGACCGCATCCACCCGCACTACGGGGTCTTCTCGCCCGTGCGCGGCGAGTACCTCGACCTGGTGGCCGGCGCACCGCTCGGCAGCCCAAAGGTCGCCTTCGACATCGGCACCGGCACCGGCGTGATCGCCGCCATCCTCGCCCGCCGCGGCGTCGAGCGGGTGCTGGCCACCGACCTGGAACCGCGGGCGCTGGCCTGCGCCCGCGAGAACCTCGAGCGCCTGGGCCTGGCCGGTCAGGTCGAGGTCATCGAGGCCGACCTGTTTCCCGACGGGCGCGCCGATCTGGTGGTCTGCAACCCGCCCTGGCTGCCCTCGTCGGTGGCGACGAGCACCGACGCCGCCGTCTACGACCCGGACAGCCGCATGCTGCGCGGCTTCCTGGCCGGGCTCGCCGCCCACCTCACCGAGGATGGCGAGGGCTGGCTCATCCTGTCCAATCTGGGCGAGCTGCTCGGCCTGCGTTCCCGGGGTGAGCTGCTCGACCTCGTCGACGACGCCGGCCTCACAGTTCTCGCCCGGCTCGACACTCGGCCGACGCACCGGAAGGCCGCCGACGCCACCGACCCGCTGCACGCGGCCCGTGCGGCCGAGGTCACCTCGCTCTGGCGGCTGCGACGCGCCTGACCCAGCACCCCTGGCGTGCACGGTTCGGCCCCGTGAAGCCGTCAGTCCGGGGACTGTGCGGACCCGGTCTTGCCCGCCATCCGCCACCTCGCCCACGGCCAGACGCCGTCCATCTCCACCTCGAGCGAGAAACTCAGCAGCACCCGGATGATCACGATCGCGCCGAGCACCAGCACGCTCTCCACGGTGGGCTCCACCACGATGGTGCGGATGATGTCGGCCACGATCAGCACCTCCAGGCCCAACAGGATGGCCCGCCCGAGCTCCCGCCGCATGGCCTGGTACGCCGTCGGCCGGGTACCCGCGCGCAGCATCCGCGGGATGCCCGCCAGCAGCGCCGTCAGCCCGCCGAACACCATGATGGCCGCGCCGACCACCTCGACCACGCGCACGGCCGCCTCGACCACTGCCTCGAACGTCATCCGTTGGTTCTCCCGCCGTCACCCGTGTTGGCGCGAAGATACTCCCGCCTGACGCTGCACCGGCATCAGGTGAGGTGGAGAATGTGCCGAAATGCCGTCAGCACGGGCCGTTCAGTCGGCGCTTCGGCGAAAACTCCGCAGTCACCTCAGCGGCCGTAGGCTGATCGACACCACCCAGACCAGCAGGGATCCCGATGACCACACCCCGCCGCCCCGCCTCCCCCACCGACGCGAGCGCGCACCCGCGCCTGCAGCGCAAGGTGGTGCGGGTGCTCATCCTCGGCCAGATCCTCGGCGGCATCGGTATGGGCGCCACCCTCTCGCTCGGTGCGTTGCTCGCCGCGCAGCTCTCCGGCTCGAACGCCTGGTCGGGCATGGCCGCCACCATGAGCACCCTGGGCGCCGCCCTGGTGGCCGTGCCACTGGCACGCCTGGCCCAGGCCAGGGGCCGCCGCCGCTCCCTGGCCACCGGGTCGGGCATCGCCGGCGTCGGCGCCGTGCTGGCCGTCACCTCGGTCGCCGTCGACGCCTTCCCGCTACTGCTGGCCGCCCTCATGCTGCTGGGCGCCGGCTCGGCCACCAACCTGCAGGCCCGGTTCGCCGCGACCGACCTGGCCGGCCCCACCTCCCGCGCCCGCGACCTCTCCATCGTCGTCTGGTCGACCACCATCGGCGCTGTCCTCGGGCCCAACCTGTTCGGCCCCGGCGAGGTCGTCGGCGGCCAACTCGGCCTGCCCCCGCTCACCGGCGCCTTCGCCTTCTCCCTGGCCGCGCAGGTCGGCGCCGCCCTGGTCTACACGATCGGGTTGCGGCCAGACCCGCTGCTCACCGCCCTGGCGGTGCGGGAGGCCCGGCCGACGACCACCCGGCAGCACGGCGGCCTGGCCATCGTGCGCACCAACCCGCTGGCCCGCTACGCCGTGGCGGTCATCGCCCTCAGCCACGCCACCATGGTCGCGCTCATGTCGATGGCGCCCGTGCACCTCACCGAGCACGGCGCCTCCCTCACGATCGTTGGCCTCACCATCAGCCTGCACGTGGCCGGCATGTATGCGCTCTCACCGGTGTTCGGCGCGCTGGCCGACAGGGTGGGGCGGATGCCCGTGATCCTGTGCGGTCAGGCCCTGCTGCTGGCCGCACTGGTGCTGTTCTGGCTCGCCGGCGAGAACGCCACGGCCATGACGACAGGCTTGATCCTGCTCGGGCTGGGCTGGTCGGCATCCGTCGTGGCCGCCTCGGCGCTGATCGCCGAGGCGGTCGGGGTGCACGACAGGTCGGCCCTGCAGGGCTTCTCCGACCTCTCGATGAACGCCGCCGGCGCCCTCGGCGGCGCTCTGGCCGGACCGGTGCTGCTGCTGGTGGGCTACTCGGGACTTGGCGTCGCCGCGATGGTGCTGGTGGCCGTGGTCGTGACCTGGTCGCTGCTCGGCCGCCCGACCACCCCCGCCGCCCCAGCTCTCGGCTGAGGCGACGAACGGTAATCAGGAGAACGCACGAATATCAGGATGCTCTGCCCCGATTCCGTCCTTCTCAACTCCCTTTCTCCTGATAACCCTGCGAGGGATCACACGCTGGTGACGTCGTCCACCTCACCGACGAGCTCCTCGATGATGTCTTCGAGGAACAGCACCCCGGTGGGCACGCCGGCGGCGTCGAACGAGCTGGCCACGTGCGAGCCGGTGCGGCGCATCGCGGCGAGGGCGTCTTCCAGGTCGCTGTCGCGGAGCACGCTGGCGAGCTTCCGCACCCGCTTGGCGGGCACCGGCTGCGTGAAGGCGTCGGGGCCGGTGAGGTCCATCACGTCCTTGAGGTGCAGGTAGCCGGTCGGCGTCCCGGCCGCTTCCGCGAGGATGTACCTGGAGAACCCGTGCTCGGCCACGGCCCGCTGCAGGTCCGCCGGCGACGCATGCTCCGGCAGGAATACGATGCCGGACAGCGGCACCTCCACGTCGGAGACCCGCTTGGTGGTGAACTCGAACGCCGCCGAGAGGGTACCGGAGGCATCCATCAGCATGCCCTCGCGGGTGGACTGACGCACGATGCCGGCCACCTCGTCGAGGGTGAACGCGCTGGTGGCTTCGTCTTTGGGAGTCACCCGGAACAGCCGCAGCACGCCGTTGGCCAACCAGTTGAGGCTGAAGATCACCGGCTTGAACACCCGGGCCACGAACACCAGCGGCGGCGCGAGAATGAGGGCGGCCCGGTCGGGCACCGAGAACGAGATGTTCTTGGGCACCATCTCGCCCAGCACCACGTGCAAGAACGTGACCAGCGCCAGGGCAACCGCGAACGCGATCGCGCTGATGGCCGCCGGCGACAGGTCGGTGAGCCCGAGCGGGATCTCGAGCAGGTGGTGGATCGCCGGCTCCGACACGTTGAGGATCACCAGGGAGCACACGGTGATGCCCAGCTGCGAGGTGGCCAGCATCAGGGTGGCGTGTTCCATCGCCCACAACGTGGTCTTGGCGGCCTTGTTGCCCTGTGCCGCCAACGGCTCGATCTGCGAGCGGCGGGCCGAGATCACGGCGAATTCGGCGCCCACGAAGAAGGCGTTCACGGCCAGCAGCACAACGAGCCAGATCAGCCCGGGAATGTACTCACTCATGGGTCAGCCTCCCTTCGATGACGGCGGTGACCGGGTCGAGGTCGGCCGCGGTGTCGGTGGGGGTGAGGCGGATGCGCGACACGCGCGCGCCATCCATCCGCTCGACCCGCAGAATGCCCACGTCGATGGGCACGGTGTCGCCCAGCTCGGGCATGCGGTCGAGCCGGTCGGTCACGAAACCGGCGATGGTCTCGTAGTCGCCGTCGTCGGGCACGGTGACGCCGATGCGCTCGAGCAGTTCGTCGGGGCGGAGGCCCGCGTCGAACACTATCGAGCGGCCGGTGCGCACGATGCCCGCCTTGGCCCTGTCGTGCTCGTCCTCGAGTTCGCCCACGAGTTCCTCCACGAGGTCCTCGAGCGTGACGATTCCGGCGGTGCCGCCGTACTCGTCGGAGACCACGGCGATCTGCAGGCCCTGTTGGCGCAGGGTGCCGAGCAGCCTGTCGACTCCCATCGATTCGGGCACCCGCAGCGCGGGCAGCATCAGCTCGTCGGCGCGCACCAGGGTGCGGCGGCCGAGCGCCACCGCGAAGGCCTGCTTCACGTGCAGCACGCCCAGGATGTCGTCGGTGTCCCGCCCGATCACCGGAAACCGGGAGTAGCCGGTGGCACTGGCCAGCGTCACGATGCTCTCGGCGGTATCGCCGGCGTGCACCGACGCCATCTGCACGCGCGGGGTCATCACATCGGACGCCGAGTGGTCGGAGAAGCGCAGGGTGCGGCCCAGCATGTCGGCGTGGTCGGCGTCGAGCAGGCCCTCCATGGCCGAGCGGCGCACCAGGAAGCCGAGTTCCTCGGCGCTGCGCGCACCGGAGAGCTCCTCCTTGGGTTCGATGCCGACCAGCCGGATGAGGGCGTTGGCGGTGTTGTTGAAGAGCAGGATCACGGGCTTGAACACCGCCGTGAACGCCGCCTGCATCGGCACCACGAACTTGGCCGTCGCCAGCGGCACGGCCAGGGCGAAGTTCTTGGGCACGAGCTCGCCGATCACCATCGAGAACAGGGTGGCCAGCGAGATGCCGATCACCGTGCCGAGCACCGGCACAACACCGTCGGGCACACCGAGGTCGAGCATCGGGCCGCGCAGCAACGCGCTGATGGCCGGCTCGAAGGTGTACCCGGTGAGCAGGGTCGTCAGCGTGATGCCCAGCTGGGCGCTGGAGAGGTGCGTGGAGGTGATCCGCAGCGCCTTGATGGTGGGGCCGAGACGTTTCTCGCCGCGATCCCTGCGCGCCTCGAGCTCATTGCGGTCGAGGGTGACGAGGGCGAATTCGGCGGCGACGAAAACGCCGGTACCGAAGGTCAGAATGAGCCCGAGGCCCACCATGATCCATTCGTTCACGAGGTGGCTCCCTGTGCCCGGAGGTTCAGTGCCCGAAAGGCTTCGGGGCGGGCAGGGAGCATGGGTTTATGCGTGGGAGGGTCATCCATAGTCCGTCGAGTGTAGTCCGCGCATCCTGTGTAAACGCACAGGATCAGGGCGCCAGCCAGCCCGCCATGCGCTTCTGCGCGAGTGTCGTGCCCAGCTCTCCCCGGCTCGCGGGGTTCTTCCAGTAGTAGCTCAGCGCCGCATAAAGCACGGTCGGCGAGGCGCCCAGAATCCCGGTGTTCAGATCGATCGTCGACTCGGCTGTCGAACCGGCGGCGTAGGTGACCCGCAGTACCGGGATGCGTGCCTTGCGGGGATTGTCCGCGTTGGTGAACACGGCCCTGATCGAGGTGACAGCTTCCCACGGAACGTCGATGTTGCCGTCGGCGAGCCGGAACGCGATGCCGGACTCCCCGATGCCTGCCCCGTGCAGGTGCGGCCAACCGGTGCGTTTGCTGTAGGAGAGCACCGACATCACGGCGATCCAGCCGAAGTACACCGCGCCCAGAAACAGGCCGATCAGTGGGATGAGGGTGTAGACGATCTCGGTGCCGGCCAGTTCGATGGTGCCGACGAATCCCCAGACGCAGACGGCGGCGATGGCGGCGCAGGCGGCCACCAGCTTCCACGGCACCGGCCGGAGCTTGGCGAAGTAGGTCCACTGGTCCGGCGGCGGGGTCGCCGACCTGGTGAACGCAAACGCGTTCACGAGCACCAGGGGCTTACGGGAGGCGGATGCGGGCAGCCAGTCCGCCGGCACCTCGTAGGTTGGGGTCACACCTGCGACGCTATCGAGTTCTCGACCCGAGCGGGCAGCGTCTCTAGGGTGACTGACCGCTCCGCAGCGACGTCACACATTTTGCCAGCAGAACACCCAGTTGATCCCGCTCGGCAGGGGCGAGGCCCGACCGCATCAGGTCCTCGACCCCCCGAACCGCTCTGCTGGCCACGGCCAGGCGGCTACGGCCCAGCTCGGTCAGTTCGGTCGGCAGCACCCGGCCTTCCGGGGCATGCTGCGGCCGCGAGACGAAGCCGTCCCGCTCCAGGGCCTGCAGCAGCACGTTCATCGACTGCCGGGTGACGAACGCGCCCCGGGCCAGCTCGGAACTGGACAGGCCGGGGCGCTGCGCGAGCAGCTCGAGGCAGGAGTAGTGCGTGATGCTCATGCCGAGGGGGCGCAGCACCGCCTCCATGGCGAACCGGAGGGCGCTGGCGGCCTCCTTGAGCAGGTAGCCCACCGAGGTCTCCAGGTCGATTCCGACATCCTCTTGACTCATGTCAACATTCTGACATACTCGATTCATGTCAACTTACTGACACCAAAGGAGCATCATCATGACATCATCCGGCCCCGGCTTCATCTCCCTGCAGGTTCGCGACATCGAGCGCTCCGCCGCCTTCTACGAGCACCACCTCGGCTTCACCCGGAAGGCCGGACCACCGCACGCGGTGGTTTTCGACACCAAGCCGGCCGCATTCGCGGTGCGGGCAGCCCTGCCCGGTGTCGACCTGGACTCCGTGCGCCAGCTCGGATTGGGCGTGGGTGTGTGGCTGCACGCACCGGATGCCCAGCTGATCCACGACGCCCTCGTCGCCGCGGGCGTGGAGATCACCGCGCCGCCCATCGATGGTCCGTTCGGGCGCACCTTCACCTTCGCCGATCCCGACGGCTACCAGATCACCCTGCACGACCGGGCCTGACCGGCTTCGGCTCGAGCTCCGGCTCTTGGTTTTAAAACCGAGCAACGTTAGGTTTGTTCCTGCGGCTGAATCTCCATCCGCCATCACTTCCAAAGGAGCAAGTATGTCCAGCACACCATCGGTCCAGCTCTACACCGTGAGGGACGCGGTCTCCGCCGACCTCGCGGGCGCCATCGCACGCGTCGCCGAGGTCGGCTTCACCCAGGTGGAGCCGTACGACTTCGTGCAGCGCGCCGACGAGTTCGAGCGGGCCTTCGCCGCGGCCGGCGTCACCGCGCCGTCCGGCCACGCCCCCGTCATCGACGCCGCCGACCCGGCACGCACCTTCGACGCCGCGGCGCAGCTCGGCATCGGCACCGTCATCGACCCCTTCATCCCGAGTGACCGCTGGCAGACCGCCGACGACGCCGCCCGGATCGCCGACAGGGTCAACGAGCTCCAGCTGGCCGCCGCGGCGGTCGGGCTGCGCTTCGGCTACCACAACCACCAGTGGGAGTTCGCGAACCACGTGGACGGCCGCAGCATCTACGAGCTGTTCGTCGAGCGGCTCTCCCCCGACGTCGCGCTCGAACTCGACACCTACTGGTCGACCGTCGGCGGCGCGGACACCCCGGAGCTGCTGCGCCGCCTGGGCGACCGCGTGCAGTTCCTGCACATCAAGGACGGCCCGATCGCCGGCGCCATCGCCACGACGCTGCCCAGCAACGAGAGCGCCCTGGAGGTTCCGGAGGAACTCACCCAGGCGTTCAAGAACCAGCTTCCGGCCGGCAGCGGCGAGGTCGGCGTGGCCGCCATCCTCCAGGCCGCGCCGCACGCCCTTCGGGTCGTGGAGTTCGACGGCTATGCGGGCGACGTCTTCGAGGGCATCGCCGCATCCTTCGCCTGGCTCATGGAGAACGACAAGTGACCCGCACCGGACGCGTCGGCGTCGGCGTCATCGGCGCCGGCGTCATCAGCGGCACCTACCTGGAGAACATGACGGCTTTCGCCGACCTCGACGTGCTCTTCGTTGCCGACCTCGACCTCGCTCGCGCCCAGGCGCAGGCCGAGGCCTACGGGGTGCCCGCCCACGGCTCCGTCGACGACCTGCTGGCCAGGGACGACATCGAGATCGTCGTGAACCTCACCATCCCGGCCGTGCACACCGAGGTGGGCCGGCGCATCATTGCCGCGGGCAAGCACGTCTGGAGCGAGAAGCCGCTGGCGCTCGATCACGAATCCGGTGCGGCGCTGCTCACCGCGGCGCAGGACGCGGGTCTCCGGGTCGCGTGCGCTCCGGACACCGTGCTGGGCGCGGGCATCCAGACGGCCATGCGGGCGATCGCGCGCGGCGACATCGGCGAGCCGCTGACGGCCACGACGATGTTCCACGTGCCGGGCCCCGACGCCTGGCACCCCAATCCCGAGTTCCTGTTCGCCCTCGGCGCCGGGCCGCTGTTCGACATGGGGCCGTACTACGTCACCACCCTGGTGCACGCGTTCGGCTCGGCCAGCCGGGTCGGCGCGGTGTCGTCGCGCTCCACCGCGACGCGCACCATCGGCAGCGGGCCCCGCGCCGGCGTCGAGTTCCCGGTGCAGGTGCCCACCCACCACGCCGCGGTCATCGCGTTCGAGGGCGGGCAGTCGGCGCAGTCCACCTTCAGCTTCCAGAACGCGCTGCCCCGGATGGGTTTTGTGGAGATCAGCGGAACCGACGGCACCATCGTGCTGCCGGACCCGAACACCTTCGAGGGCGATTCCACCCTCTGGCGGTTCGGCCAGGACGAGCCGGGCATCCTCACGGCTGTCGGCTCCAGGTACGGTCGCGGCACCGGCGTGCTCGATTTGGCCCGGTCGATCCGGGCCGGTGTGCCCGAGCGGGCCAGCGGCCAGGTCGCCGCGCACGTGCTCGATGTGCTTCTCGCCGTCTCCGAGGCCGCCGAGAGCGGCCAGAGCGTGGATGTGGCGTCGAGGGTGGCGAAGCCCACCCCGCTGGCCGAGGACTGGGACCCGGCGGCGGCCACGCTCTAAACGGGTCAGGCCGGGGAACCGCTCGCCTGCGGGCGGTTCCCGGCCTGCGCCAGCGCGATCACGGCGGCCACGTGCTCCCCCATGTCGCGGGTCGGGTCGAACATCCACTGCAATTGCATGCCGTCGCTCACGGCCATCAGCACCGACGCCAGCACCTCCGGGTCCACGGAAGGGTCGAGCCGCCCGGCTGCCTGCATCCGGCCCAGCCCGGCGGCGATGGTGTGCCGCACCCTGGCGTAGCGCTCCCGAAAGTACTCGTGCGCGGGATGCTCAGGGTCGGTCGCCGCGGCGGCCGACAGGTTGGTGAACATCTGCACCAGCCCGGGCACCTCGGCGTTGCGCCCGACCAGGGCCGCGAAGCTGGCGGCCGGGTCTGGATCGTGCGGGTCTTTCGCCGCGTCGATCTCGTCCCTGGTGCGCAGGATGGCCACCCACAGGTCGTCTTTGGACTCGAAGTAGTGCAGCAGACCGGCCTGCGAGAGCCCCACGGCGTCGGCGATGTCCCGCACCGAGGTCTGATGGAAGCCCTGGCGCGCCACGAGCGCCAGGGCGGTCTCGAGGATCTCGGCGCGCTTCGCCACACCTTTCGGGTATCTGCCCAGGGTCGCCATGGTGCAAGGCTAGACCAGCAGGGCAATCAGCCCGTGCCTCCCCAGAAAGGGCGTCGTATGACCGCCACCAGTACCGCACCCGGCACACCTTCGCCCGCCCTGAGAGTCGTTGTGGCGTCGCCGCTGCCCGAGGACATCTGCCGGCTCATCGAGCAGGCCGAACCGCGCATCCACCTGGTGCGGGACCAGACGCTGCTGCCGCCCATGCGACACCCCGCCGACCACCAGGGCGACCCGGCCTTCACGCGCACCGCCGAGCAACAGCTGGCGTTCGAGGCACTCGTCGACTCCGCCGACGTGCTCTACGGCATCCCCGACGTGAACCCCGCCTCTCTCCGCCGCACGGTGCGGGCCAACCCCAAGCTGCGCTGGGTGCAGCTCATGGCCGCCGGCGGCGGCTCCCAGGTGAAGGCGGCCGGCCTCAGCGACGCCGAGCTGGCCCGGGTGGCCTTCACCACGTCGGCCGGGGTGCACGGCGGCCCGCTGGCCGAATTCGCCCTGTTCGGCATCCTGGCCGGCGCCAAGCAGCTGCCCCGGCTGCAGCGCCAGCAGCGGGACCACGACTGGCCCGGCCGCTGGACCCTCGGGCAGGTGCGTGACCAGACCGTGCTCCTGGTGGGCCTGGGCGGGATCGGCCGGGAGATCGCCCGGCTCACCCACGCCCTGGGCATGCACGTGATCGGCACCCGCCGGCCCGGCAGCTCCGGCACGGTCGATCATGTCGACGAATACGTGTCGATCGACGACCTCGCCGAGCACGCCGGCCGCGCCGATGCCATCGTCATCTCCCTGCCCGGCACCGACGCCACCGAGGGACTGGTGGGCGCGGCGGTCTTCGCCGCGGCCAAGCCCGGCGTCACCATCGTGAACGTGGGCCGCGGCACCGTCATCGACGAGGATGCCCTCACGATCGCGCTGCAGAACGGTCAGGTCGGCTTCGCCGCCCTCGACGTCTTCGCCACCGAGCCGTTGCCGGCCGGCAGCGGGCTCTGGGACCTGCCCAACGTGCTCGTCAGCCCGCACACCGCCGCCCTCGACGCCCGCGAGATACGCCGCATTGCCACCCTGTTCGCCGAGAACGCCACCAGCCTCCTCGACGGCGGCCCGCTGCAGAACAAGGTCGACACCATCGAGTTCTACTAGGCCGGCCCACTATGGTGGGCGGATGAACCTCCTTGTGCGACTCACCGCCAGGGGCGCCGCCCTGCTCACCGAGTTGGCCCAGCTGGTCGTCTACATGTGGGGCGGCGGCAACGGCGATCCCGACCGGCTGCGAGCGGCGGATGCGCGGCGCGCCAGGGCCCGCAATACCCCGGCCCGCCCGTCGCGCAGTGCATCGCGCCGCCGTGCGCGCCAGCGCTGAGCGCCGGCGCTGAGCGCCAGCCGGCCGAGGCCGTTGCCGCGGGTCAGCCCACCGTGGTCAGGGTGTCCATGGTGTGTTGGATGGCGACAGCGGCGGCACCCTGCGCCCAGGAGATGAAGCCGCTGGCGTCGAGGAGCACATCCACCTCGGCCGCCTCGGGGTCCCGGTCGGCCAGGATGGCCGCATCCATCTCGGGCCGGCCGATCTCGAGAAAGCCCAGTCCCTCGCCCGCGAGCACCACGTGCTCGACCATCGCGAGATTCGCCACGGCCGCGATGAGCCGGCCCAGGGCCGTGCCGGCCGCGCGCAGCACCGCGAGGGCAACGGGGTGGCCGGTCGCGGCCAGCTCGAGCACCTCGGCGTAGCTGACCGGTGATCCCAGGGCGACTTCCACCTGGGCCCGGATGCTGGGGATGGTGAGCATGGCCGTGGAACAGCCGCGGTGGCCCAGGAAGCAGAGGGGGCCGGTGGGGTCGAGGGGGAAGTGCCCGCCGAGCCCGAGGCCGGCCTCGGAGGTGCTCACCACCTGGTCGTGCATGACGAGTCCGTAGCCCACTCCGGCGCCCACGGTGAGCACGGCGAAGTTGGAGAAGCCCCGGCCCAGACCGAACCAGTGCTCGGCCGCCGCCAGGGCCACGACATCGTTCTCGACCACGACGGGCGCGTCGAACCGCGCCTCCACCGCATCCGCCAAGGCCACTGCCCGCCAGCCCAGGAACGGGGCGCGGTCGACCACGCGGTTGTCGGAGACCTGGCCACCGACGCTGATGCCGATGGCGGAGAATTCCTGCTCGTTCGCGAGCTCATGGGCCAGCTCCACGATCACGGTGACAACGTCGTGCAGCTCGTGGCTGGGAAGCTCACGTTCGGCCCGGCGTCCCTCAGCGGCGCGCAGGTCGGTGGTGACGGCCACAGCCGTGTCGCCGGTGAGCTTGATCCCCAGAAACTGGCGGGCCTCGGCGCGCACGTCGAGTGGCTTGGCGGGGCGGCCCATGCCGCCGTCGAGTTGCTCGGTCACTTCCACGAGCAGGCCGCCATCGAGCAGGGGCCGGGCCAGACGGGTGAGGGTGGCCAGGGAGAGGCCCAGCCGCCCGGCCAGTTCGCTCCGCAGGATCGGCCCGTGGATCAGCACTTCCCTGGCCAACTCGCTGGACGGTGCGCGGTAGCGGCGCTCGGCGGCCTCGAGGGATGACATGGACTTGGCAACTTTCATTCGGTCAGCGCCGACACGGGGCCACCTGGAGCCATCCGGGCGCCGGGTGTTGGTTCGATCAGGATAGCGTTCGGCGGCACCACCCCCTGGGACACCCCGAATCATGCCCAGTTTATTGCACGGTGAACCGAATGCGGGCACGAAATACGCGGTTTGCCGGATGAAACTCGATATTCCCCACTCTTGACAACTGCATTACTTGCACTATAGAAATAACTCATGCACCACGACAGCACCGTCATCCACCTCCGCGCCGGCGGAACCAGCGTCATCGTCGATCTGCACGACGACGGGGTGCCCGAGATCCTGCACTGGGGCGCCGACCAGGGCGACCTCTCCCCGCACGAGCTCTCCGACATCGCCAGGGCCACCCGCGCCCAACGAGTCTCCGGCGGGCTCGACCGGCCGGCCAGGCTCACCGTGCTGCCGCAGGAATCCACCGGCTGGCAGGGCACCCCCGGCCTCACCGGCAGCCGCAGCGGGCAGGTCTTCTCTCCCGCTCTGCGGGCCACGGAAGTCGTGCACACCCCGTCCTCCCTCAGCTTCGACGCCGTTGACGAGACCGCCAGGCTCAGAGTGCACGGCACGCTTGCCCTCGACCCGGCCGGCGTTCTCAGCCACAGCCTCACCGTCACGAACACCGGCGACGACGACTACGACCTGGTCGACCTCTGCGTCACCCTGCCGCTTCCGGCCGGCGCCACCGAGATCCTGGACACCACCGGGCGGCACCTGCGCGAACGCTCCCCCCAACGGCACGCCTTCACCCTGGGCCGGCACCAGCGTGACAGCCGCAAGGGCCGCCCCGGCGCCGACGCCACCCTGCTCCTGTTCGTGGGCACCCCCGGTTTCGGTTTCGAACGCGGGCTGGTGCACGCCGTGCACCTGGCCTTCAGCGGCAACCAGCGCGTGGCCGCCGAGAAGCTCGTCACCGGGCCCGCGTTCCTGCAGGCCGGCGAGCTGCTCGCCGCCGGCGAGATCCGCCTCGCCCCCGGCGCCAGCTACAGCACCCCCACGGTGATCGCCTCCTGGGGCGACGGCCTCACCGAACTCTCCGCGCGCATCCACACCCGGCTGCGCGCCCGCCGGGTGCACCCGCGGAGCCCCCGCCCGGTCACCCTCAACACCTGGGAGGCGGTCTACTTCGACCACGACCTCGGCCGGCTCACCGCGCTGGCGGAGGCCGCCGCCCGCGTCGGCGTCGAACGGTACGTGCTCGATGACGGCTGGTTCCACGGCCGCCGCGACGACACCGCGGGCCTCGGCGACTGGCGGGTCGACGCCGACGTCTGGCCCGACGGCCTCAGCCCGCTGATCGACACGGTCACCGGCCTCGGCATGCAGTTCGGCCTCTGGGTCGAACCCGAGATGGTCAACCCGGACTCCGACCTGGCCCGCGCCCACCCGGACTGGCTGCTGCAGGCCGCCGGCCGGCTGCCCGTGGAGGGCCGCCAGCAGCAGGTGCTCGACCTGTCGCACCCGGATGCCTACGCGTACATTCTCGAAGCGCTCGACGCCCTGCTCGTGGAGTACCCGATCGGCTACCTCAAGTGGGACCACAACCGTGATCTCGTCGACGCCGGCAGCACCCGCACCGGCACCGCCGCGGTGCACAACAACGTCGTGGCCCTCTACGCCCTGCTCGACGAGCTCAAGGCCCGGCACCCTGGCCTGGAGATCGAGAGCTGCGCCTCCGGCGGCGCCCGCGTCGACCTCGGCATCCTCGACCACACCGACCGCATCTGGACCAGCGACTGCATCGACCCGATCGAGCGCCTCACCATCCAGAAGTACACCGGCCTGCTGGTGCCCTACGAGCTGATGGGCGCGCACATCAGCGGCCCCGAGTCGCACTCCACCGGCCGCCGGCACGACCTGTCGATGCGCGCGGGTGTTGCCCTGTTCGGCCACCTGGGCATCGAGTGGGACATCGCGGCGCTCTCCACCACCGACGAGGCCGAGCTGACCGGCTGGATCGACCTCTACAAGGCCAATCGCTCCCTCTTCCACACCGGAACCTCGGTGCACGTCGACCACCCCGACCCCGCCGTGGACATCCGCGGTGTGGTCGCCACCGACCAGGGCAGCGCCGTCTTCGTCTTCAGCCAGGTCGCCACCAGCGCCGCCTACCCGGTCGGCCCGCTGCGCTTCCCCGGCCTGGCCGCCGACACCCGGTACCGGGTGAGCCTGGTCAACCGGGAGTTCACCGGCATCGGCAACGGCCAGTCCCCGTTGGACTGGGCCGAACAGCCCGTCACCCTCACCGGCAAATACCTCGCCACCATCGGCCTGCAGGGGCCGGTGCTCTTCCCCGAACACCTCGCAGTTTTCAGCATCACATCCGTCTAACACCGTTTAGCCGGACCGAGCGCAAGGAGGCGCCATGAAATCCCCCAGCACCAGGCCCCATTCCAGGCCCAAACGGGCCACCGCGATGGTCGTCGCGGCCGCAGCGCTCGTCGCGCTGGGCGGATGCTCCGCCGCCGGCAGCGACGACGTGGTCACACTGAACTTCTTCCAGTTCAAGCCGGAAGCGGTGGGGAACTTCACCGCGATCATCAAGGACTTCGAGGCCGAGAACCCCGGCATCAAGGTCGTCCAGAATTCCGTGCCTGACCCGGACACCGCCATCCGCACCCTGCTGGTGAAAGACAAGGTGCCCGACGTGCTCACCCTCAACGCCAACGGCAACTTCGGCGAACTCGCCAGGGCCTGCATCTTCGCCGACCTCAGCGCCGAACCCATCACGGGGACCGTCAACCCGGCCGTGCAGGACATCGTGCAGTCGCTCGGCACCTGCGGCACCGACGGCGGTAGTGAAGGTGCAGCCGAGGTCAACGCGCTGCCGTTCGCGAGCAACGCGTCCGGCATCCTCTACAACCCGGAGATCTTCGCCGCCAACGGCGTGGAGGTCCCCGAAACCTGGACCGAACTGCTCGCGGCCGCGGACACCTTCCAGGCCAACGGGGTCTCGCCGTTCTTCTGCACGCTCAAGGACTCCTGGACGGCGTCGCCCGCGTTCGTGAACCTGGGCGGCACGCTCATGCCCGACGGGTTCTTCGACGACCTGCGCGCCGAGGGCGGCGACGTCGCCGATGGTGCGGTGTCGTTCAGCAAGGACTTCGCCGAGGCGGCCAACAAGGAGGCGACCCTGTTCTCCTACTGCCAGGACAACTTCGCCAGCCGCGACTACAACGCCGGCAACAAGGCCTTCGCCGACGGCGAATCGGCCATGTACCTGCAGGGCTCGTACGCCATCCCCGCGATCCGGGCCAACAACCCCGACGCGAGCATCGCCTCCTTCCCCTACCCCGTCACCGACGACGCCGACTCCCGCGTCGTGGTCTCCGGCGTCGACGTGGGCATCGCGATCGGGCGGAACACCCCGCACGCCGCCGAGGCGCAGACCTTCGTCGATTACCTGATGTCGCCAGACGTCGTGACGGCATACTCCGAGGCGCAGAGCACCTTCTCTCCCCTCAAGGACGCCACACCCAACAGCGACCCCGCCCTGGCCGGACTCGAACCGTACTTCAGCGACGAGAGAATCATCGGCTTCATCGACCACCAGATCCCCGCGGCGGTACCGCTGGTGAACATGCTGCAGACGCTCGTGATCACCGGGGACTCCGAGGCCTTCCTCAGCGACCTCGACTCCGAGTGGAGCAAGGTCGCCGCCCGCACCACCACGCAGAGACAGGGGAAGTGAGCATGAGCAGCACCCTCACGCGGGCGAAGACGCCCGCCGCAGCATCCACACCGCCGGCCCGCTCGCGGTCCAACATCGCCCGCACCCCGCGCACCTTCTACTGGATGGTGGTGCCGGCCGTCGTGATCTTCTTCGCCCTGCACACCATCCCGGTGCTCAGCGGCATGTTCTTCAGCCTGACCAACTACGCCGGCTACGGCACCTGGGACCTCGTCGGGTTCTCGAACTACATCAACCTGTTCCAGGACGACCGGGTGCTCAACTCCTACGGCTTCACCTTCGGGTTCGCCATCGTGTCCACCATCCTGGTGAACGTGATCGCCCTGGCCATCGCGCTGGGCCTGAACTCCAAGATCAAGTTCCAGGCCGCGTTCCGCGGGGTGTTCTTCATTCCATACGTGCTCGCGATCCTGATCATCGGTTACGTGTTCAACTACCTGTTCGCCAACTCGTTCCCGGCCATCTTCACCGCGCTGGGCCTGCCGGGGCTCTCGGGCAACCTGCTGGCCAGCCCGGACTTCGCCTGGGTGGGCATCGTCATCACCACGGTCTGGCAGGCGGCGGCGTTCAACGTCATCCTCTACCTGGCCGGGCTGCAGACCATCTCCGCCGACCTCTACGAAGCGGCCGCGATCGACGGGGCGTCCGGCTGGCGCCGGTTCCGGTCGATCACCTTCCCGCTGATCGGCGCGTACTTCACCATCAACATGGTGCTCTCGTTCAAGTCGTTCCTGCAGGTCTTCGACCAGATCGTGGCCCTCACCGCCGGCGGACCTGGCACGTCCACCGAATCCATCGCCCTCGTGATCTTCCGCGGCGGCTTCCAAGGCGGTGAGTACGGGTACCAGATGGCCAATGCCGTGGTCTACCTGTTCGTCATCATCATCGTTTCATTTCTGCAGCTGCGCATCCTGCAGCGCCGGGAGGCGAGCTTCTCATGACCGACACCCTCACCCAGACGACCGCACCCGTGCCCGCCGAGCCGGATGCCGGCGCTCGCGCCCCGCGCACCCGCCGGCGCCTCGACGGCGGCAACGGCGGCACCAACTGGTGGCTCACCGCCCTGATCGCGGTGTGCTCGCTCACCGTGCTGATCCCGCTGTACTTCACCGTCGTCACCGCGTTGAAGACGCCGGACCAGCTCGGCGGCACCGGGTTCGAACTGCCCACCAGCATCCGCTGGGAGAACTTCGCGGACGCCTACCAGCTGACGAATTTCCCGCGGGCGCTGATGAACACGGCCCTGATCACGGTCGGCGCGGTGTTCCTCACCCTGCTCACCAACTCGCTGGTGGCCTACGCGATCGCCCGCAACATGCACAAGAAGTTCTTCAAGGGGCTGTACTTCTACTTCCTCGCGGCGATCTTCGTGCCGTTCCCGATCATCATGCTGCCGGTGGTGAAAGAGACCGCCCTGCTGGGCATCGACACCCCGGTGGGCCTGATCCTGCTGTACACGGTCTACGGGCTCTCGTTCAATATCTTCATCTTCGTGGCCTACATCAACTCCATCCCGGTGGAGCTGGAGGAAGCCGCGCGGCTGGACGGCGCAAGCACCTGGATGGTGTTCTGGAAGGTCATCTTCCCGCTGCTCTCGCCGATGAACGCGACCGTCGGCATCCTCACCTGCGTCTGGGCGTGGAACGACTTCCTGCTGCCGCTGGTGGTGCTCTCCGACCCGTCGGCGCAGACCCTGCCGCTGGCGCAGTTCATCTTCCAGGGCCAGTTCAACACCAACTACCCGGTGGCCTTCGCCTCCTACCTGATGGCCCTGGCGCCGTTGCTCGTGGTCTACGTGATCGCCCAGAAGTGGGTGGTGAGCGGGGTCACCCGCGGCTCGGTGAAGTAACCATCCCTTCCCGCACGCCGTCTGCATGGCCCGCATCCCCGCCGGGTGCGGGCCATGCGGCACGTTGTGCCTGACAATGGAGAGACAGGGAATGGGGGCAGCATGTCACGGAAGAAGCGAGCGGAGCAGATCCGGGCGATCGCGGCCCACGTCCTGACCGCACCGGTGCTGCTCGAAGGCGACGCCGACGAGCTCCTCGCCGTGATGCGCTCCGGCGCACGAGGGTCGGGCATCCCGGAGACCGACCGCACGTCAGCGTCGCAGCCGGCACGGGTGGTGGTGCTGGCCATTCAACGTGATGCCCGGCGGTCGTCGTTGGTGAAGGCGGCCTCACTGCTTCGCGAACTGGATGAGCACATTGCACCGGACGCCGTGCGCATCGTCGTGGTGCAGAGCGCCAGGTCCAAGCTCGCGCCGCCGAAACTGCAGCGCCTCGTGGCGGCAGAGGTCATGATTCATGTGGCCCTGGCTCTCTCGAACGTCGTGCCGGGCCAGAAGGAACGCACGTTCCGGCAGCGGTTGGGACTCACCACTCTCGACGCGGCGGGATTCAGGATTCTGCGGTTCGGGTAGCCCGCCGGGATTGTGAAGTGAGGGTTACCTAACTTAGTGTTGGTCGGGATGACTTCTCCCATGACCAGCCCCGCCCGCCCGGCCCGCGCCGCCCGGCCGCAGATCACCCTCCACGTGCTCCGGCGCGAACAGCTGAGCCCGCACCTGGTGCGGATCGTGCTCACCGGCGAGGAATTCGACAGTTTCGTGACCAACGACTCGACCGACAAGTACGTGAAGATCCACTTCGCCAAGCCGGAGCTCGGACTCACCCCGCCGTTCGATCTCGAGGCGCTGCGGCACACCCTCGCCCCCGAAGACCTTCCGGTGACGCGCACCTACACAGTGCGCGAGGTCGACCCCGACGCGCGCACGCTCTCGATCGACTTCGTCGTGCACGGCGCCGAGGGCCTGGCCGGCCCGTGGGCCAACGCGGCCCAGCCCGGTGACCTGCTGGCGTTCTCCGGACCCGGCGGCGGCTATGCTCCCGACGGCGGTGCGGCGTGGCACCTGTTCGCGGGCGACCAGTCCGCCCTGCCGGCCATCGCCTCGGCCCTGGCGGCGCTGCCGGCCACGGCGCGGGGACTGGCTCTCGTGCAGGTGGCCGACCCGAGCGAAATCCTGGAGCTGGCCGCCCCACCGGCGGTCGAGATCCAGTGGCTGTTCGGCGCCGACCCGGCACTCCTGGTCGGGGCGGTGGATGCGGCATCCTGGCTGCCCGGCCGGCCGCAGATCTTCGCGCACGGCGAGCGCTCGGCCATGAAGGGCCTGCGGGAGGTGTTCTCCGCACGCGGCGTGCACCGCTCCGAGCTCTCCCTGTCGGGCTATTGGGCCCTGGGCCGCACCGAAGACAGGTTCCAGGCCGAGAAGCGCGAACCCGTCGGCGTGATCCTGCCCGTTTCGTAACCGGCCCGCATAGGGGCCTACCGCAGGCCGGGGTCTTCTGTCACTCTGGGCGCCATGAGCATCCGAGCGCGCGTGGTGGTGGGCGTTTATCCCGGTCAGGCCGACCGCGTGGTGCTGAAGGCCGCGGTGTTCGCCGCACGATTCGACGCCGAACTGGTGTGCGCCTGGGCGAACCCGAATGCCACCGAGTTCGACCCCTACCTCACCGCCCACCTCACCCGCATCCTGATCGACCAGAACGTCGACTGGAGCACGCGCCAGCTCACCGGCGACCCGGCCAGGGCGCTCGGACAGCTTGCCGAATCCCTGCGAGCGGTGATGGTCGTGGTGGGCACCCGCGACGGCACCGTGCGCGGCAGCCTGCAGGAGTTCTTCGCCGGATCGATCGCGATGCACCTGGCCCACCGGCAGAATCGTCCGGTCGTGGTCATCCCGCTGGCGCCGGTGTCGTTCGACGACCTGCCTGGGCAGGCCGAGTGAGCGGTGTACCCTTTTGCCAGGTGATGGATCCCACCTGAGCACCCGCTCGAACCGCCGACCGCGCTGATGGTTCCTACCGACTTCACATCGCGCCGACGCCGGCCGACGAGACTGGTGGGTGAGCGTGACGAGCAGGCCGGGTGCTGGATCCCTCGTGTTGCTCCGCCACGGCCAGAGCACCGCGAACGCCGCCGGGCTCTTCACCGGCATCCTCGACCCCGCGCTGTCGGCCACGGGCGCCGAGGAGGCGAGGGCCGCCGCCGGTCTGCTCGAAAGCCACGCCCTGGTGCCGGATGCCGTGTTCGTCTCTCCCCTGCAGCGCGCGGCCCAGACCGCCCGCGTCGTCGCCGACACCCTGAGCCTGTCGGCCACCGACGTCAGCGTGGACTGGCGGCTGATCGAACGCAATTACGGTGCGCTCACCGGCCGGCTCAAGGACGACGTGCGCACCGAATTCGGCGAGGCGCAGTTCCTGGCCTGGCGTCGCTCGGTCGACACCGCGCCACCGCCGCTGACCGACGACCAGGTCGAGCGGTTCGGGAACACCGCCCTGTTCTCGGACCTGCCGGCCGAGGCACTCACCCGCACCGAATCGCTCCGCGAGGTGATGGCGCGGGTCACCGGGTTCCACACCGAACGGGTGCTTCCGTTGCTGGCGGCTGACCGGGTGGTACTGGTGGTGGCGCACGGCAACTCCCTGCGCGCCTACTGCGCCGTGCTCGAGCGGCTCGATAAGTCGGCCATCCACCGGCTCAACCTGCCCACCGGGCATCCACTGGTCTACAGCGGCGGCGGCCGACGCTACCTGGATGCCGAACGGGCCGAAGCCGCCGCGCTCGCCCTGACCCTCGACGGCGGCACCTGATGCCCGGCCCGACCGAACGCGCACCGCACCTGCGCTGGCAGTACCTGGCGCTGGTCTTCGCCGGCGGCACCGTGGGCACCGCCGCCCGGCAACTGCTCGCGATCACGGTGCCTCCGGTCGCCGGCGTGGCGGTGGTGATCGTGGGCATCAACGTGGTGGGCGCGTTCCTGCTCGGCCTGCTGCTCGAGACCCTGGCTCGCCGGGGGCCGGACGACGGCCGGCGCCGCACTCTGCGCCTGCTGCTGGGCACCGGGGTGCTCGGCGGTTTCACCACCTACAGCGCCCTGGCCACCGACACCAGCCTGCTGCTGGCCGACGAGCGCCTCGGCACGGCGCTGCTCTACGCCCTGGGCACCCTGATCGTCGGCGCGCTCGCGGCCTGGGCAGGCATTCTCACCGGGGCCGCGCTGCACCGCCGACGCGGCAGCGGTCGCATCGGAGGCGAAGCCGCGTGACCCCGCTGCTCTTTCTCGCGGTGTCGTTGGCCGGAGGCCTCGGTGCCGCGCTGCGCCTGTTCGTGGACGGCGTCGTGCGCGCCAGGGCGACGACAGCCCTGCCGGTGGGCACTCTGCTCATCAACGTGCTCGGCTCGCTGCTGCTCGGCCTGCTCACCGGCCTCACCCTGTCCGCGTGGCTGCCTGAGGCCTGGCACCTGGTGCTCGGCGGCGGCCTGATGGGCGGCTTCACGACCTTCAGCACCGCCAGCGTGGAGACCGTGCGCCTGGCCCAGAACCGGCGCTCCCTGTTGACCCTGGTGAACGGGCTCGGCATGCTCGTGCTCTCGGTGGCGTGCGCCTTCTTCGGCCTCTGGCTGGGCCTTCGCGCGTAGCCCGGCAGTGGCGTCGCGGCCATGGGCGAACTTTTTGCTTGGAACGAGCCGCGGTCTGCTTGAATTTGTTCCACCCGCGATTTCTTTCAGTACAGTGTCGATCCGGGCTGCTCCCGTTCGACGTCTATGTAGAGGGACGCATCCGCTGCCCCACCAGCCAAGGAGAATCCGATGAAGTACATGCTGATCATGCGCTCGACCGACGCGGCCCGCCAGGACTACGAGAAGGCCGACTTCAACGAGATCATCGAGAAGATGGGCGCATACAACGAGGCCCTGCTCAAGGCCGGCGTCATGCTCGCCGGCGACGGCCTGGCCGACTCGATGGCCGACAACTTCGTGGTGGACTTCTCCGCCGACCCGCCCCTCGTGACCGACGGCCCCTACGGCGAGACCCACGAACTCTTCAGCGGCTTCTGGATGATCGAGGTCGCCTCGAAGGAGGAGGCCATCCAGTGGGCCAACCGCTGCCCGCTCGGGCCGGGGTCGAAGCTCGAGGTGCGCAGGGTCACCGAGATGAGCGATTTCGGGGAGTTCGCCGACAACCCGGTGCTGCAGCAGCAGGAGACCTGGCGCGCGGAGAGCGGCCAGGTCTAGCGCGGCCGGGGCGAGGCTGCACGGTGGCCGACACGCGGCGCACCGTCGAAGCGGTCTGGCGCATCGAAGGCGCCCGGATCGTCGCCACGCTCGCCCGGGTGACCCACGACGTGGTGCTGGCCGAGGACCTCGCCCAGGAAGCGGTGCTCGACGCGCTCCGGCAGTGGCCGGAGTCGGGTATCCCGCAGAACCCGGGCGCCTGGCTCACGGCGGTCGCCAAGCGCAAGGCCATCGACACCTGGCGGCGGCAGGAGCGCCTCGACGACAGGTACCAGGCCATCACCCACGACCTGGCGGCGAGCGCGGGCACTGGCCCGGATGCCTGGGAGCCGATCGACGACGACGTGTTGCGCCTGGTCTTCATCGCGTGCCATCCCGTGCTCGCGCGCGAAGCCCAGGTGGCGCTCACGCTGCGGCTGATCGGCGGACTCAGCACCGAGGAGATCGCCCGGCTGTTCCTGCTGCCGGTCGCCACCATCCAGCAGCGCATCGTGCGGGCCAAGAAGACCCTCACCGCCGCGAGGGTGCCGTTCGAGGTGCCCGACCCGAGCGAGTGGCGGGCCCGGCTGGGTTCGGTGCTCGGCGTGATCTACCTGGTCTTCACCGAGGGCTACGCGGCCACCTCCGGTGAGCAGTGGATGCGCCCCGACCTCGCCAATGAGGCGCTCCGGCTCGGCCGGGTGCTGGAGGGCCTCACCCCTCGGGAGCCGGAGGTGCACGCGCTCGTGGCGCTGATGGAGCTGCAGGCGTCACGGTTCGGCGCCAGGGTACGCCCGGACGGCACGCCCATCCTGCTGGCCGACCAGGACCGCGGCCGCTGGGACCGCGCGCAGATCGGCCGCGGACGCGCGGCGCTGGCCAGGGCGGACGCGCTCGGCCGGGGCCGGGGCAGCTACGCGCTGCAGGCCGCGATCGCCGAGTGCCACGCCACCGCCGCGAGCGTCGACGACACCGACTGGGCCCGGATCGTGCTGCTCTACGAGGCCCTCGGTCGCATCGCGCCGAACCCGGTGGTGGAGCTCAACCGGGCGGTGGCGGTGTCGATGGCGACCGGGCCGGCATCCGCCCTGCTCATCGTGGACACGCTCGCCGACGCCGGCGCCCTGCGCGGCTCGGCGCTGCTGCCGAGTGTGCGCGGCGAACTGCTGGCCCGGCTCGGCCGCGCTGAGGAGGCGCGCGCCGCGTTCGTCACGGCGGCCGCCCTCACCGGCAACGAGCGGGAGCGGGACGTGCTGCTGGCCAAGGCCGCCGCGCTCTGAGTGACGCGCCCCGGCCACGGCTTCGGCGGGGAAGAGGCTCAGGGATGCGGAAGACTGGCACGATACCGACCGCAGAAAGTCAGGCACCATGGACGTCCAGTTGCTCCTCGTGATGACCGGCGCGCTGATCATCGCCGCCTTCGCCCACCTCCGCGGGCTGCAGGCCGGCATCGTCACCGTCACCCTGGCGGCAGCCATCTCGTTCATCCCCGGCCTGCCCCGGCTGCAACTCGACCCAGAACTCATCCTCGGAGTCGTGATTCCGCCGCTGCTCTACTCGGCCACCCTCAACTTCTCCTTCTTCGCCTTCGTCAAGAACCTGCGCAGCATTCTCGGCCTCGGCGTGGGCCTGGTGCTCTTCACCACCGCCGTGGTGGGCCTGCTCACCTCGTGGCTCTCCCCCGAACTCGGCCTGGCCGGTGCACTCGTGCTGGCCGCCGTGGTCTCGCCGCCGGACTCGGTCACCACGGTCAGCCACGGCCGGGAGATCGGCCTGCCACGCCGCACGATCTCGATCCTCACCGGCGAAAGCCTCGTCAACGACGCCGCCGCCCTCACCCTGTTCGCCGTGGCGGTGGCCGCCGTCACCGGCGACCGCGAGTTCATCGAGAACCCGTTTCTGCTCTTCGGCTGGGAGGCCGTGATCGGCCTGATCCTCGGCGTGGTCATCGGCCGGGTCGTCATCAGCGTGCGCGCCAAGGTGGGCAACCCCACCATTGAAAGCGGACTCAACCTGCTGGTGCCGTTCCTGGCCTACTTCGCCGCCGAGCAGCTGCACGCCTCCGGCATCATCGCCGTCGTCGCGGCCGGCTTCACCGTGAGCATGTCGCACTTCCACACCCGCTCCAGCCGCACGCCCTCCACGGCCTACCGCACCCGGTTGCAGGAGGCCGCGCTCTGGCCCGTCGTCGACCTCATCCTGGAGGCCTTCGTCTTCGCCTACATGGGTCTGCAGTTCAGGTTCGTGCTCGAGGACCTCGCCGAGTCCAGCACACCCACCTGGTCGACCATCGGCCTGGGCCTGATCGTGCTGGTCGCTGTCGTGCTCTGCCGGTTCGCCTGGGTGTACTTCAGCTACGGGCGGGCCCAGCTCGCCCTGCTCATCTACGCCAAGCGGATGGCGCGCACCCTCGACCCGATGGCCCGGCGGCGGGAACGACGCGGGGGCGCACCGGACCGCACCGGTGGCGGCCGACCGCGGCGGCCCGACACCGCGGACTCCCACGCCGACGGGCGTTCCGACGGGCGGCGCCGAGGCCCCGGCCCGGGCGGCCGGCCGGGCGGGCGGGACGGCAGCCACATCACCGTGCTCACGCCGCCCGAGAACCTGCTCGTCTCCTGGACCGGCATGCGCGGCATCATCACCCTCGCCGCGGCCGGCGGCATTCCGCTCACCATCGCCTCCGGAGCACCGTTCCCCGGCCGCACCATCATCCAGACCGTCGCGTTCATCGTGGCGGTCGGCACCCTGCTCATGCAGGGCTCCACGCTGCCCTGGCTGGCGAAACGGCTCAAGATCGACACCACCGCCGAAGACGCCGAGGTGGAGGAGGGCCGGGCCGCGGGCCGCGCGGTGGCCGCAGCCGCGGTGGTCGGGCGCGACGACAGCACCAGCGGGGAGTACTTCGACCTGCAGCGAGCCGCCCTCACCGACGCCGTCATGGCTCGGCAGATCTTCCCGGGTAGTGCCGGCGACGTGCGCCACGAGATCGACGCCCTGCAGGCCGGGGTGACGCCGCTCCTCGACTAGCGGATGCGCATCCGCCCGGTCGGGGTGGCCGCCGAATAATCTGCGGTCGCCGGCCGAACCACGCGCTCCGCCGGAGGACAAACCGCACCCCGGAAACGAGTTTTTTCGTGATTCTTCGGTGGAAACGTCACTGAAACAGGAAGACAGCACTATTTGCTGCAGGAAACAGTGGATTGTTCGCTGCTGTTCCCCCGTCCATCACCCTTCTCACGTTTCTCATCCAGGAGCCATCATGCGCGTCGGAGTCCCCAGCGAAATCAAGAACAACGAAAACCGCGTGGCCATCACCCCGGCGGGGGTGTCCGAACTCACCCGCCGCGGCCACGAGGTGAGCATCCAGCGCGGCGCCGGCCTCGGCTCCTCGATCACCGACGACGCCTATGCGCTCGCCGGAGCCACCATCCTCGACACCGCCGCCGAGGTGTGGGCGGCCGCCGAACTGCTGCTCAAGGTCAAGGAGCCGATCGCCGCCGAATACGGCTACCTCCGGGCCGACCAGGTGCTCTTCACCTACCTGCACCTGGCCGCCGACCGCGCCCAGACCGACGCGCTGCTCGCCTCCGGCACCACCGCGATCGCCTACGAGACCGTGCAGCTGCCCAACCGCACCCTGCCGCTGCTCTCCCCGATGAGCGAGGTCGCCGGCCGGCTGTCCACCCAGGTGGGCGCCTATCACCTGATGAGCGCCGCCGGCGGTCGGGGCATCCTGCTCGGAGGCGTGCCCGGCACCCCCAAGGCCAAGGTCGTCGTGATCGGCGGCGGCGTGGCCGGTGAGCACGCTGCGGCCAACGCCCTGGGCATGGGCGCCGACGTGACCATCATCGACCTGTCGGTGCCGCGGCTGCGCGAGCTGGAGAACCGGTTCGACAGCCAGGTGCAGACCCGGGTCTCCACCGCCTACGAGATCGCCGCCCAGCTCGCCGACGCCGACCTGGTGATCGGCTCCGTGCTGATCCCCGGCGCCGCCGCGCCCAAGCTGGTGACCGACGAGATGGTCGCCGGCATGAAGAAGGGGTCGGTGCTCGTGGACATCGCCATCGACCAGGGCGGCTGCTTCGAGGGTTCCAGGCCCACCACGCACGACGAACCCACCTTCGCCGTGCACGACTCGGTCTACTACTGCGTGGCCAACATGCCCGGTGCCGTGCCGGAGACCTCTACCCGGGCCCTCACCAACGCCACCCTGCCCTACGTGATCGCCCTCGCCGACAAGGGCTGGCAACTGGCCATCGCCGAGGATGCCGCACTGGCGGCGGGCCTCAACATCCACGCCGGCACCGTCACCAACGCCGGCGTGGCCGCCGCGCTCGGGCTGCCGCTGGCCGCCGCCCGCGGCTGAGCGCCGCCGGCGCCCCGGGAGCCGCGGGGCGCCCCGGGGAGCTAGGCAGGGCAGGCGCCGGTATGCGGGTGGCGCGCCACCCGCCTACCGGCGCGGCGCCCGCGCGTCCCGAAAACGCCCCCTACACCTTCATACGCAACGCGGTCACGAAGGTGGGGATGGTGATGATGAGCTGCCAGGAGATCACCGGGATGATCACCATCACCTGGAACGGCGCGGCCCACCAGGAGCCCTGGGCCACGAGCATCAGCACGACGGTGAGCACGAAGAGCACCGAAAGCACCCGGTACGACAACGCATAGACCAGGCCGCGAATCTGGGCCTGCCGTTCGTCGAGCACGTCGGGCGAGAGCTCCTCCACACCCCGGGTGGAGGCCTTCAGGCCGCCCAGAGTGAACACCATCGCGACGATGAGCACCAGCATGCCGCCGATGAACACCCCCACCGGCACCAGCGCTGCGGTTCCGATGAGCACGGCCTCGGCCACGAGCACCAGGATCAGTCCGGCGGCCAGCATGCGGCGCGCCCTGGGAGTGCGCAACCGCTCCATCGAGGGGTCGTCGAGCCTGGCCGCGCGGCGCTGCTGGTAGGTCGGGGAAGCGCTCATCGGTGATCTCCTTCGGGGTTGTAAAGCTGGTCGGCCATGCTGGTGAACGGCGTGAGCGAGAACACGGCGTCGAGCGGAACCCCGAGTGCCGCAGCGATACGCAGCGCGAGCACCAGGCTCGGGCTGTATTCGCCGCGCTCGAGGTAACCGATGGTTTGGTAGTGCACACCGGCCAGCTCGGCGAGTTCCTTGCGGCTCATGCCGCGTTCGGCACGGAGCACCGGAAGCCGCGTATAAAACTGCGGCGGTGCATCCTGCACTTGCTTCTTCATGTAGTAAATGTACTACATCTCACTGCAAGCGCACAATGTTCACGTGTACGCCCCCAACGGGTGGGCGCGCGCCGTGCACCGCCGCTGGGAGACTGAGCGCGTGCACATCAACGAGGGTCAGGCCGACATCCGGCGCGTCTACCGCGGCGGCCTGGCCGGTCAGCTCGTCTCCGGCGTGCTCTGGCTGGTCGCCGCCGCCGTGGCCACCTGGGGGTCACCGGATGCGGCCATCGCCACTCTGTTCCTCGGCGGAATGCTGATCTTTCCGCTGACGTCGCTCGTGCTGCGCCTCGGCGGCGGCCCGGCGGGGCTGCCGAAGGGGCATCCGCAGAAGGCGCTGGCCACCCAGATCGCCTTCACGGTGCCGCTGGGCATGGTGGTCGCGATCGTGCTCGGAGTGCTCCGGCCCGAGCTGTTCTTTCCCGCCGCCATGGTCATCGTGGGCGCGCACTATCTGCCGTTTGTGCATCTCTACGGCATGCGGCTGTTCGCCGTGCTGGCCGGTGTGCTTTCGGGCGGCGGTGTGGTGCTGCTGTTCTGGCTGCCCGCGCCGATGCCGGCGGGCGCCTGGTTCACCGGGGTCGTTCTGCTGGTCTTCGCGGTGCTGCTGCGCGCCTCGGCGGCCGCGCTGCACCGGCAACGAGAGACGACGCTCAGCCCGCAGCGGTAGCCGGCAGCCGGCAGCCGCACTCTCGCCCGGGCTCGCCGAGTGAGGTTCGCGGGTGAGGCGCCGCCGGGCGGGTGGCGCGCCACCTGCATAGCGGCGCCTCACCCGCACATCGTGCCCGCGACGCATCCACCGGGTCAGACGGCACACCGGTACTCACACGGCGCTGTGTACACAGATGGCGATCTGCACCCGGTTGTCGACGGCGAGTTTGTCGAGGATGCGCCCGACGTGGGTCTTCACGGTGGTGACACTCACGAACTGAGCCACGGCGATCTCCGCGTTGGAGAGCCCCTCGGCGATGGCGACGGCCACGTCCCGCTCACGCGGAGTGAGCCTGTCGAGTCGAGCCACCGCCTCGGAGCGCCGCTGCCGTTCAGGTTGACCGGCGACGGCCCGGATCAGCTGCGTGATCACCGGCTGCGAGAGGGCCGTGCGACCCGCGGCCACCTGGCGCACCGCGTCGATGAGCTCCGCCGGTGGGGTGTCCTTGAGCAGGAATCCACTGGCCCCGAGGCGGAGGGCCGTGAGCACGAGGTCGTCGGTGTCGAAGGTGGTGAGCACGATGATCTTGAGGTCGGGCTGCCGGGCGAGGAGCGCACGGGTGGCTGCCAGACCGTCCAGATGCGGCATCCGGATGTCCATCAGCACCACGTCGGGTTGGCTGTCGGCGACCAGCAGCATCCCGGCCTGCCCATCGGAGGCCTCGCCCACCACGTGCAGCGCGGGGTCGCCCTCGAGGATCAGCCGGAGCCCCGACCGCACGAGTGCTTCGTCATCGACCAGGACCACCCGGATCGGCGTCAGTTCGTCCACGGCAACCAGGCTCCCATTTCGAATCGGCCCTGCTCGGTGCGCTCGGCTGAGAAGTGCCCGCCGGCCAGGCGGGCCCGCTCGCGAAGCCCCGTGAGGCCCAACCCGGAGGAGGGCGCTCCGGCGGCCTGCCGGGGTTCGGAACCGACGAGCGCGTTGTGCAACCGCAGCGTCACGCGCCCGCCCGGCTCCCCACCGATCCACACCGAGACGGGCTGCCCCGGCGCGTGCTTCCGGGCGTTGGTGAGCCCCTCCTGGATGAATCTGAACAGGTGCCGGCTGGTGGCCTCGGTGAGTGCGTCGAGCTCCCCGGCCACCGTGTCGTCGACCTCGAGAACGGCCGGGGTACCCGCGAGCCGGCTCTCGTCGAGCAGGGCGGGCAGATCCAGCAGGGTGGGTTGAGGGTGCGTCTGCTGCTCCCCGTCGGCCTCAGGACCGCGCAGCACACCGAGCACATCGCGCAGCTCGCTGAGGGCCCGGTGGGCGTTTTCCCGCACGATCCCCACGGTCAGCGCACGCTGCGCATCCGGCAGGTCGGGCCGGGACTCGAGCACGCCGGCGTGCAACGCGACCAGGGAGAGCCTGTGGGCGAGCACGTCGTGCATTTCACGAGCGATCCGGGCGCGTTCGCTCAGCTGAGCCTGCTCACGCTGGGCCTGCTGCTCCCGGCGAGCGCCGTCGGCCTGCTCCTGCAGCGACACGAGCAATTGCCGTCGCCCGCCGACATACATGCCGAAGATCGGCAGGATGCAACTGAGTGCGGCAGCCACCCCCACGAGCAGCCACGGTGCCGTCGGTTCCCGTGCGGGCAGCCACAGATCGAAGAGCACGGTCGCCACCACATACATCGCGGTCGTCGCTATCGTCCCGAGCCACCGTCGCCTCGTCGACACCGACACCACGATGAGCGCTGCGGCGCCGGCCGCCAGCGCCGAGCCGGCCGAGAACGCGATGATCAGCAGCAGCACGGGCAGGGGCGCGTGCCGACGCAGGGGGACCAAGCCCACGGCGACGAGACCCAGCACGACGTCCAGCAGCAGGCGGCCGCCCAGCGCGACCGAGCCGGCACCGGTCGGGTCCACAGTCTCGAAGGCCTCACCGTACGAGAACAGAAAGAGTACGATCCCCACGACCAGCGCGAGGCCCATCCGCCACAGGAGTCCCCACCCGGCCGCAGCACGGTGAGGCGGCCTGATCAGGGGAAGTGTGGTGCTCATCGCACCAACCCTAGTTCCGCGATTCGGTGCCGGGCACCTCCGGCCGGATGAGTGCGGCGTCATCCTTTCGGTCGGCGGTACCGGTGCCGAGAGCGGACGCGGGCACCCCGCGACCACCGGGCGACCGCCCAGGGGTGCCCCGGGCGGCCGGTGACGTGCGCGGGTCAGGCGCCGGTATGCGGGTGGCACGCCACCTGCATAGCGGCGCCTGACCCGCATGACGTGGCGCCACCGACCTCGCCCCCCGTCAGCGGGGTGGCAACCCTAACCGGAGACCCCGCCGGCGCTCCCGCCGGTGATCCGGGCCACGGCATCCACCGTCTGGCGGGGGTCGCGAGGCTCGGTGTCCAGGGCCCGGTGGATGGACAGGCCCTCGATGAGGGCATCCAGCTGGGCCGCCGTGTCCGGCGAGAAGTGTCGCTGCAGCGCGGCCCGGCTGCGTCGCATCCACCGGTGGGTGATCTGGCGGTACTCGGGGTTGCGGGCGGCCAGGGCGTAGAGCTCGTGGGTGAGCACGAGTTCGTGTGGCGAAGCCAGGAGGTCATCGTCGATGATGCCGACGACCGCGGCCCTGGCCTCTTCGACGGTGCCCGCCGCGGCCAGCCGGGTCTCGAACACGGCCACAACGCCGTCGGAAAACCGGGTGAACGCCGCCCGCAGCAGTTCGTCCATGCCGGTGAAGTGGTAGGTCATCGAGCCCAGCGGCACATTCGCGCGGGCGGCCACCTTGCGGTGCGAGGTGCCCGCCACGCCGGTCTCAGCGATCAGCTCGAGGCAGGCGTCGATGATGCGGTCGCGCCGCGCGGGATCCGCTCGCCGGGTCGTGGGGGGCGGAGTCGTCGGGGGCGGGGTCGTCGGGGGCACAGTCGGCACTCGCTCGCCCGTCACTGGTCGTCGGGCAGCGCCCGAAGCACGCGGGCCGGGTTGCCGACGGCGATCACGTTCGCCGGCACATCCCTGGTCACCACGGAACCGGCGCCGATCACCGAGTTGTCGCCGATACTCACACCGGGCAGCACGATGACGCCGCCGCCCAGCCAGACGTTGTCACCGAGGGTGATGGGCTGCGCGGCCTCGAGCTTGTCGCGACGGGGCGTCGCGGCCAGCGGATGCGTGGGGGTGAGCAGCTGCACGTTCGGGCCGAGCTGGCAGTCGCGGCCGATGCTGATCATGGCCACGTCGAGGGCGGTGAGGTTGTAATTGATGAAGGTGCCGGCACCGATGGTGATGTGCGAGCCGTAGTCGACGAAAAGCGGCGGCTTGATCACCGCGCCCTCCCCCAGGTCGCCGATCAGGTCGGCCAGGATGGGCCGGGCCGCCGCCGCGTCGACAGTGAACGCGGCCAGGTACTCGTTGGCCAGGCGCACGGCCCGGTGCGCGGCGAGCTCGAGGTCGGGATCGTCGGCGATGTAGAGATCTCCGGCGAGCATCCGCTGCCTGTTGGTGCGATCGTCTCCGGCGAAGTAGTCAGTCATGCGTACGAACGTACACTATATAGGTACGTTCGTACACACGAGTTCCTCTCAGCCGAGCAGCGCAATGATCTCGGCAGCGCTGCCGCTCTGGCCCAGCGCCGGGAAGACGCCGGTGACGGTCGTCTGGTGCGCCTCGGCGCTGCGGTCGGTGATGGCGTCGATGGCCAGTGCCACGTTGTAGCCGCGGTCGTAGGCGGCGCGGGCCGTGGACTCCACGCCGAAGCTCGTGGCGATGCCCGCGAGCACGACCTGGGTGATGCCCCGTTCCGTCAAGATGGCATCGAGCTCGGTGCCCGCGAAGGCGCTCCAGGTGGCCCTGGTCACGGTCACGTCGGTGGGCTGCCGGCCGAGACCGGACACCAGGGCGCTGAACGCGGCCGGGAACTCCCTGGCCCCCGCGCCGTACTCGGTGCGGCCGGCCGGGGTGCCGTCCACATTCGCCAGCACCACGAGCAACCCGCGCTGCCGGAAGGCGGCGAGCAGGTCGGCGGCCCGGCCGACGATCTCCTCGGCCGGGTGCGCGGTGGGGCCGCCGAGGGTGCCGGCCTGCAGGTCGATCACGATGAGGGCGGTCGCGGGGTCGAGCGCGGTGACGGTCACAGTGGTTCTCCTTGGGCTGGCGTGGGTTGGCTGTAGTGATGGGCGAGGATGCCGGGAAGCTGGTCGTGGATGGTGTCGATCAGGTCGTGCACGCTGACCGCGATGGGCCGGCCGAGGTCGGTGAGGGCGTAGTCCACCCGCAGCGCCTCGGTGGGATGCGGCGTGCGCGAGACCAGCCCGTGCCCCTCGAGGCGCTGCAGCGTTTGCACCAGCATGCGGTCCGAGATTCCACGCACCGCCCGGCCCAGCTGCGCGAATCTCAACGGGCCGTCGAGCAGGGCCGCGAGGGTGAGCGCACCCCAGCGTCCGGTGGCGTGTTCGAGCACCTCCCGCGACGTGCCCACCTGGTCGGTCATGGCTACAGGCTAGGTCGATTCATGCACTTACGCAAAGTAAGCATTCCGGAACGCGAGACGAGACGCGGATGCGGCTTGATTCCCCTCCTCACTCCGCGAAATCGGAGATAGACTGGCTCCATGACCCAGATCCGCATCAAAGACGCCGCCGCGTTTCTGAGCGTCAGCGACGACACCGTGCGCCGTTGGATCGACAACGGGGTGCTGCCCAGCTCGAAGGACGCCTCGTCGCGCACCGTCGTCGACGGCCTCGCCCTGGCCCGCCTGGCCCGCAAGAACGCGGTGCTCCCCGACGACCCGTCCGAGATCGGCCGATCCGCGCGCAACCGGTTCGTGGGGCTCGTCACCGACATCGTGATGGACACCGTGATGGCCCAGGTCGAGATCCAGTGCGGCCCGCACCGGGTCGTGTCGCTGATGAGCAGCGAGGCCGTGCGCGAACTCGGCCTGGAACTCGGCTCCGTCGCGATCGCCGTGGTCAAGGCCACCACCGTCATCGTCGAAACACCATCGGGACGGGTCTGAGCGTGGCCCGTGTCTCCCGCCCGCTCGCCCTCGTGGTGACCGCTCTGGCCCTCGCCTTCACCGGATGCGCGCCGGTCGCGACCGCCCCCACCGCCGGCCCCACCGCTGGGGCCACCGCGCTCACGGGCGACATCACGGTCTACGCCGCCGCCTCGCTCACGGCCACCTTCACCGACCTGGCCGAAGCCTTCGAAACCGAGAACCCCGGCACCACCGTGGCGCTGAACTTCGCCGGCTCCTCCGACCTGGTCACCCAGATCATCGAGGGCGCACCGGCCGACGTCTTCGCCTCCGCCGACACCGCCAACATGGCCAGGCTCACCGACGCCGGCCTGGGCGAGGGCGACCCCGTCGACTTCGCCACCAACACCCTCGAGATCGCGGTGCCGCCCGGCAACCCGGCCGGCATCACCGACCTCGCCGGCCTGGCCGGCCCCGGCGTGAAGCTCGTCGTCTGCGCCCCCGAGGTTCCCTGCGGCAGGGCGACGGCGGCCGTCGCCTCCGCCGCCGGCCTCACGCTCACCCCGGTGAGCGAAGAGTCCTCGGTCACCGATGTGCTCGGCAAGGTGACCTCCGGTGAAGCGGATGCCGGCCTCGTCTACGTCACGGATGTCACCGCCGCGGGCGCCGCCGTCGCGGGCGTCGAGTTCGAGGAGTCCGCCGGGGCCGCGAACACCTACCCGATCGTGGCCGTGCGGGATTCGGCATCCGCGACGGTGGCCCAGGCATTTGTGGAGTTCGTCGGCGGCCCAGCCGGCGCACCCGTGCTGCGCGCCGCGGGCTTCGGGGCGCCGTAACCCCATGCAGCCGGCCTCAGCCACCTACACCGGGGTTCCCCGCTGGGTCCTCGCCCTGGCCGCGATCGGCGCGGCCTTCGTGCTGCTGCCCCTTCTGGCGATGGTGCTCCGGGTGAACTGGGCCGAGTTCGTGCCGTTGATCACCTCGGAATCCTCCGTCGCGGCCCTGCTTCTCAGCCTGCGCACCTCGCTCGCGGCCACGGCGCTCTGCGTGATCTTCGGCGTGCCGATGGCCCTGGTGCTGGCGCGCACCGACTTCTGGGGCCAGAAGGTCCTCCGCTCCCTGGTGCTGCTGCCGCTCGTGCTGCCCCCGGTCGTGGGCGGCATCGCGCTGCTCTACACGTTCGGCCGGCGCGGGCTGCTCGGCCAGAGCTTCGAGGTGCTCGGTATCGACATCGCGTTCTCCACCACCGCCGTCGTCATCGCCCAGACCTTCGTGGCCCTGCCGTTCCTGGTGCTCAGCCTGGAGGGCGCCCTGCGCACCGCGGGCAGCCGGTTTGAAGCCGTGGGCGCCACCCTCGGCGCGAGCCCCGGCACGGTGCTCCGCCGCATCACCCTGCCCCTGGTGCTGCCCGCCGTGCTGTCGGGCGCTGTACTGTCGTTCGCCAGAGCGCTCGGCGAGTTCGGCGCCACCCTCACCTTCGCCGGCAGCCTGCAGGGCAGCACCCGCACCCTGCCGCTGGAGATCTACCTGCAGCGGGAGACCGACCCCGACACCGCCGTGGCGCTGTCCCTGGTGCTCGTGATCGTGGCGATCGTGATCGTGAGCCTCGCCCACCGCACCGGCGCGCCCTCGTTCCGGCGAGCGCGGGGGGCCTCGTGACCTTCGCCGCCGACCTCCACGTGGCCCGGCGCGATGTGAGCCTGCGCCTCAGCGTCGCGGCCGGCGAGACCGTGGCCGTCCTGGGCCCCAACGGCGCCGGCAAATCCACCCTGCTGAATGCGATCGCCGGCCTGATCAGGCCAGACACCGGGCACGCCGAGCTGAACGGCACCGTGTTGTTCGACCTCCCCGCTGCCGGCGGCCGGCCGGTGTGGCGACCGCCGCACCGGCGCGGCGTCTCCCTGCTCGCGCAGGAGGCGCTGCTGTTCCCGCACCTGAGTGTGCTCGACAACGTCGCCTTCGGGCCCCGCAGCGCCGGCAGGTCGGCGACCCGCGCCCGCGAGACCGCGAGCCACTGGCTCCGCGAAGTGGATGCCGAACCCCTGGCGGCCCGGCGCCCCGCCGAACTCTCCGGCGGGCAGGCCCAGCGCATCGCGGTGGCGCGGGCCCTCGCATCCGACCCCGGCCTGTTGCTGCTCGACGAACCGCTGGCCGCCCTGGACATCTCGGTGGCGCCGGCGGTGCGGCGGATGCTGCGCCGCGTGCTCGCCGACCGCAGCGCGGTGATCGTGACCCACGATGTGCTCGACGCCTATACCCTCGCCGACCGCGTGTTGATCCTGGAACACGGCCGGGTCGTCGACGAGGGCACCCCGGCCGAGGTCTTCGACCGGCCGCGCAGCGCCTTCGCGGCCGGGCTGGCCGGGCTGAACCTGCTTACCGGCATTCGCCGCGGCAACACGCTGAGCCTGGCGGATGCGGCGGCCGTGCTCGAGAACATCCCCGCGCCACCCGTGGTCGAGGGCGCCCCGTTGTCGCTGGCGGTGCGCCCGGCGGCGGTGTCGGTGTCGGCAGCGCTGCCGACCGATCCGGCCCTCACCAGCGTGCGCGCCGAGCTGATCGACCTCGAACCCCGGGGCGATTTCGTGCGGGCGCGAAGCACTGTGCTGGCCGCTGACGTCAGCCCCAGGGAGGCCGCAGAGCTCGACTCCGCCGTGGGCTTCCCGGTCTGGTTCTCGTTCCCGGCCGGCGCCGCCACGCTCTACCCCACCGCCTCCTCGGACCGGGTCACGCCGTCGTGATCCATCCGGACGTGTGCAGGGCCATGGGCCGGTTCGAATCGCTGGGTGGCACACCGGAGCCCGCGGCCGCCGAGATCGACGCCGAGGTCGACAATGTCGAGTACGGCGCCGCCGTGGCCCGGATCGGCTCTCGGCGACTGCGGCTGCGGGTGGCCAAGGTGACGCCGACCAAGGTCGGCCTATTCGTCGCCGTCTGGCGGCGCTCCGCCACGGGGTCGACCGAGCCGTTCCCCCACGACGATGTCGACCACCTCGTCATCATCACCACCGAGGGGCGGCGCAGCGGGCTGTTCGTGTTCCCGCGCCAGGCACTCACCCGGCACGGCATCGTGTCCGTGGCGGGGCGCGGCGGCAAGCGCGGCTTCAGGGTCTATCCGCCGTGGTCGGCCACCGCCAATGCCCAGGCAATCAGCACCCAGGCCTGGCAGGGCGAGTTTTTCCTCGACACCGACGACGGCGTCGACCTCGACCGGATGCGCACCCTCCTCGGCCCCTGAGCCGGGCCGCCCGCGCCGGCTCGGTGCCGGCGCGCTATTCTCGTGGTGACCTGTGGCGCCGACCGAGGAGGTCGTTATGAGCGTCGGACTGACCATCACCCGCACCATCGCGGCACCGCCAGAGCGGGTGTTCGCGGCCTGGACCCGGCCGGAGGATTTCTCGGTGTGGTTCGGCGGTGCCGCCATCCACGTGCCGCCCGAGACCGTGGTGATGGATGTGCGGGTGGGCGGCCGATGGACCGCCGTGATGCGCGTGCCCGACGGCAGCGCGATCTACTGGCACGGCCGCTACACCGAGGTCGATCCGCCCCGGCGGCTGGCCTTCACCATGGACGACGACCCCGCCGCCGACACCGTCGAACCCGTCGTCGTGACTTTCGCTCCGGCCGCCGGCGGCACCGAGATGCGGCTCACCCAACCGCGTGACGATCTCACCAACGCACAGCTGGCCCAGACCCTGCTCGGTTACAACGCGTTCTTCGACACCATGGAGCTGCTGCTCTCCGGCCGCGACTGACCTGGCTACTGCACCGCGGTGGTGATGAGGCGTTCCAGGCGCACGACGCCGGCGTACCGGCCGGCGTTGTCGGTGACGATCAGCGGGTCATAGCGATGCGTGCTGTCGCGGGTGACCGCCCGCAGCAGGGCATCCCGCACCGGGGTGTCGAGGTTGACCCGCACGGCGTCGGTGACGAGACCGAGGTGGGCGCTCTCGCTGTCGAGAACCGACACCGGGCGACCGCGATGGTCGATGAGCACCACGGTGCGCACCTCGGTGTGATCGGTGAAGATGCTCGCTGCGGTCGCCACCGATTCCACAGCGGGAACGACCTCGAGCAGGTTGCGCACGACGGGCACCGGCTGCGACACCGCCCTGGGTGGCACCGGAGCAGCCAAAACCGGCCACGCCGGCCCGGGTCTGGCGAGGTAGTATCCCTGCGCCAACGGCACCCCGAGAGCGGCGATGGTGTCGTATTCCGCGGCGGTCTCGATGCCCTCTGCCAGCACCCAGGAATCGATGCGGCTGGCGAACGTTCCGATCATCTCCACGAGCGCCCGCTTCGCCTCATCGGTGTCGATGCCCGTGATGAGTTCGCGGTCGAGTTTGATCAGCGCGGGTTTGAGCGCGAGCAGACGGCTGAGGCCGGCGTAGCCCGAGCCGAGGTCGTCGACGGCGATGAGGCCGCCGGCGCCACGGATGGCGTCGAGCTCGGGCTCGAGGTCGACGACCGAGTCGATGACGGATTGTTCGGTGAGCTCCACGAAGATGCCCTGCAGATCGGGATGGTCCCGCCACACGGCCCGGATTGCCTCGTGCCGGAGAATATGGGGCGACACGTTCACGGCGATGAAGCAGTTCGCCGGCACCGAGCCGCGCTCGGCGAGGATGACCCGCAGGCAGCGGGCTTCGATCTCAGCCGACCGGTTCGCGGCGCGGGCCTGGGCAAACAGGTCTTCCACGCCGATCTCGGCCGGCATCTCGAAGCGGGCCAGTCCCTCGAACCCCACCACGATTCCCCTCGCGGTATCCACGATGGGTTGGAACGCGGCGGTCACCCCGGTTCCGGCGCTGACCGCATCCAGCAGGGCGGCCCATCCGGACGGCGAGAGCGGGGTCGTCAGGAGACGGTCACAATCCGGTCCGTGACGCTCTGGGCCAGCTCGGCGCTCACCGAGTCGATGCCATGCACGGCGCTGGCGTGCTGGGCGACCAGAACGAGGATCTCGTCATCGGTGGAACTGACCCAACGTGCCGTGCAACCCGGCACCACATCTCCGCACGCGAAAGACTTCATGACACTCTCCCCCTACTGTCGTCGCCGGCAGGCGACTGCATGATTTCGTCTGCGTCTGAGTGTAGTTCGGTGGCGAGGCGGTTGCGGATTGGACTAGTACCGCACCTCGTCGACCGGCCCGCCACCGGCGAGGTCTTCGAGCAGCAGTTCCGGGTGGTCGCGCACGGTGTTCCGCAACCGCCACGGCGTGCTGAACAGGGCCAGCAGGGTGCCGTCGCTGCGGCGGAGCACCTCCACCTGACGGTCGTGGCCGAGGATCGCGGCGCTCTCCTTGTCGGTGCGGCGAGCCAGCTGGTACGGCAACACATCACTGCGGATGGCGGCGCCGAAGTCGTGCGACATCCGCTCTTCAACCACCTCGAACTGCATCGGTCCCACGGCACCGAGCACCGGGGCCTGGTCGCCGCGGAGGTCGGAGCGCATCACCTGGATGACGCCCTCGTGGTCGAGCTGGTCGATGCCGCGGCGGAACTGCTTGTGCTTGCTGGTGTCGGCCGGGCGCACGGCACGGAAGTGCGCGGGCGCGAACATCGGCAGCGGCGGGAAGGTGACCGCGGGGCTGCCCTCGTGGATCGAATCGCCGACGCGAAGCGCTGAGGCGTTGACCAGGCCCACGATATCGCCGGGCCAGGCCTCCTCGGCCACTTCACGGTCCTTGCCGAACAGCTGCTGGGCATACTTGGTGGCGAATGGGCGGCCGGTGGCGGAGTGGGTGACCACCATGCCGCGGCGGAACTGGCCGGAGCAGACCCGCACGAAGGCGACGTAGTCGCGGTGCGAGGAGTTCATGCCGGACTGCACCTTGAACACGAAACCGGAGAACGGGCTGGTCACCGGGCGGTGGCCGCCCTCGGCGTCCAGGCGGGCCTCGGCGGGCGGTGCGAAGTCCACCAGGGTGTCCAGGATGTGCTGCACACCGAAGTTGAGCACCGCGGCGGAGAACAGCACCGGGGTGGTGATGCCGTCCAGGAACATCTCCTCGTCGTGGTTCTGGCCCTCTTCGGCCAGCAGCTCGGATTCCTCGGCGGCGGTGACCCAGGCGTCACCCTCGGCGGCGGCGGCTTCGTCGGCCGTGGTGCGCTCGGAGTCGGCGCGGGTGGCACCGCCGGCGGTGCGGTTGAAGCGGATGAAGTCGCTGCTGTCGCGCTCGATCACCCCGCGGAAATCCCCCGCGATGCCCACCGGCCAGGTGAGCGGGGTGGGGATCAGGCCCGTGCGGGTGCGGATCTCGTCCATCAGGTCGAGCGCGGCGGAGCCGGGGCGGTCCCACTTGTTGATCACGGTGATGACGGGCAGGCCACGCTGCTTGCAGACCTCGAAGAGCTTCATGGTCTGCACCTCGAGGCCCTTGCTGGCGTCGACGAGCATCACGGCGGCATCCACCGCGGAGAGCACCCGGAAGGTGTCTTCGGAGAAGTCGGCGTGGCCGGGGGTGTCGACGAGATTGATCACGCTGTCGCGGTATTCGAACTGGATGGCGGCGGAGGTGATCGAGATGCCACGCTCCTGCTCCATGGTCATCCAGTCGGAGACGGTGCCGCGGCGGCCGGCCTTGCCGTGCGTGGCGCCGGCGGTGGTGATGGCGTGCGCGTGCAGCAGCAGCGCCTCGGTGAGCGTGGACTTTCCCGCGTCGGGGTGCGAGATGACGGCGAAGGTGCGCCGGCGGATGGCCTGAGCCTCGACCTCTTTCGGGGACACCTCGGTGCCCGGGGTCACGGTTGCTTCAGCCACTGGCGTTTCCTACTTCTATTGGTCTGTCAATGCGTATGCTCGCGCATGCGCTCTTCAAACCTATCCTGCGCGGCTGTGCGACTACTCCCCGGGCGGGAGCAACCGCCAGATCGCCGTCGGCAACGAATCGAACCTTCGGAGTGTGGCGCGGCCGACTGAGCCTCATTGCATTGCAAGGCGATACACCTGTATTGTACACAGATACAAGTGCATTGCAGAGCGATGCAACCCCGGGAGGAGACTGTACGTGGACTTATCTGCCCCACTCGCCTCGTTCCTGAACGGCCTCGACGCGGTGGCCCTGCGAGTTGTTGCCAGGGCAGGTTCAGGGCTCACTGGCCGACAGGTTGCTCGCCTGGCGGGGACTGGAACGCCAGCCAACGTTCGGTTGGCTCTTCTCCGACTCGTCGACATCGGGCTGGTTGTTTCGGTCCCGGCCCCCCACGCAACTATGTATTCTGCCAACCGCTCGCACATCCTCTGGCCAGCTGTCGAGATCGCGATGAACGCACGACAGGAACTGACCAGGCGTGTAAGAGCATTCGCCGGCTCGAAGGCACCTGAGGGTGTTACGGTCGCCCTCTACGGCTCCGTGGCACGAGGTGACTCCACCAAGACGAGCGACGTCGACCTGCTCATCGTCTTTCCCGACGAGGTCGCACTCGATGACCGGGACGAATTCGTCACCGGGCTCCGGGACAACGTGCAGCTGTGGACGGGCAATGATGCTCAGATCTACGACATAACCGAATCGGCCCTGACCGGGCAGAAGGAAGAGGGAGACCCGATAGTTCATAGCTGGGCTGCAGAGGGAATCATCGTCTTCGGGAAGAGCGCCCTGGGAATGAGGAAGGCGCAGTGAACGCGCGGATCAAGCGGATGACGGCGTCAGAGGTGCGAATCCGTGCCGAGCATGCCCGCGACTCTCTCATCACAGCTCAAGCTCGATTCGAACCTGGGGGACCGATGGCGTCGAACAATACGACTGGGCTGAATGCCGTGAACGCCGGCATCGCTACGGCCGATGCCATCTGCGGATCCCAGCTCGGGTACCGATCCAGTGGCCAGGATCATGGACAGGCCATTGGTCTCCTCACCCAAGCACTCCCCGCAAAGAGAACCGCGGCAAGAGACTTGGGCCGGCTCTTGGAAGCGAAGACACTTACCTCATACGGCGCGAGTCACATCACAGAGGCCAGGGCGAGCGAGCTCCTCAAATACGCAACCCGGCTCGTGGCCGAGATGGAAGCCGCCCTCGCGTCCTGACCTCTGGGCTCCCACCATATTTCTCGAGATCCGAGAGATTCATTCGCTGCTCATCCCGTCTCATATCCCATGGGATATGAGACACGGTGGGTTACGACACACGACCCGTGGAAACGCGCTAACCGGCCACCTGGTCGTACTCGGTTGGACGCAAAGTGCGCGGCACGATCTTTGGAGCGCACAGGGACCGCCCCCGATCACGCGCGTGGGCGTGGTCATGGGAGGCTTGCGGCGTGAGCGAAAAATTGGATGGCGGATTCGACGGCGGCGCCCACCTGGTCGACGGAACGGTTCGAAAAGTTCCTGGCGCCTGGACTCCGGCGGTGAACTCCCTGCTGCAGCACTTGGCATCCAGAGGGTTCGTCGGGGCGCCGAGCCCCCTCGGCACGGACTCACAAGGCCGCGCCGTCGTAAGTCATCTCGAGGGTTCGACAGTCGGGAGCATCCGCCCGTGGCCAGCGTGGACGCACAGCGACGAGGCGCTGCGCGACGTGGGCGACTGGCTCAGGCGTTACCACTCGGCGGTCGCAGACTTCGTCCCGCCCCCTGGTTCACGGTGGCGTGAGGGCTTGGCTTGGAAGCCAGGCCACATCATCGGGCACAATGACGCGGCGCCGTACAACGCGGTTTGGGACGAAAAGGGGTTGGTGGGTTTCGTGGACTGGGATATGGCTGGTCCGACCACGCCCGCCGAGGACCTCGCCTGGGTCGCGTTTTCGTGGGTGCCGCTCCACGCGCGGCAGGTCGTCCTGGACGAAGGATTTACTGCGTTCGGAGAACGCCGTGATCGGCTAGAGACGTTTCTAGAGTCCTACGGATGGGGCGGCACGATCAACGATGCGCTTGAGCTCGTCCGCCAACGCATCCAAACACAACTCGGTCTCATCCGCACAGTAGCCGCCAGCGGCGACGAGACATACCAACGAATGCTCGCGTCCGGCGTTGATCGCAACCTTCAAGCCGCGTTGATCGATCTCGATACAGTCTGACGCCTCGTCTGCGGGTCTCGAGGATCAAGGCTGCCATCCTTAGAACGCAATGTTCGGCGTCGCGTATCCCATGGGTTACGAGGCGCTCAGGTTACGAGACAAACGCTGTTGGGTGGTGTCCGTGACAGTCACGATGAAGTTTGGGACCCGGGCGTGCAAGTCTGGCGACGAAATGAGATGCAAGAGCTGCGCTCAACATCAGGGCAGCGCCTCGCGCTGTGTCGCGCGCGGTGAGTGGCGTGCCGCTGCGCCTGAGGGCGGCGCGGGAAATTCGGGCACCGGGAAGCATTACGAATGGTGCGGTAACCAGTCCGGCGGTGTATCGCTTGAGAACAACGGAGGCCAGGACGTGGGTGGCCACATGCGCTTCTAAGCCCGCTGTGGCAGCGCGGTACAGCCGTGACTTGCCGTTGGTCTGTATACCCCGAACGCAAGCACCTCCGACGAGCAAGCCCATTAGAGCAATGGCGGTCACGGACTGGGCCGGAGTTACCAGAATGCGGGAGGACCCCAACCGCGCGGCGATGATCCTTGATGTAGCCGGGAATGTGAACGCTTCCTCTGCATCGTGTATCAGCCACGCAATGAAGAGCGATGCTGCGGAGGTTCGCATGCCAACGGGTGTTCTCTTCACGGGGGAATCGTACTGCGCGACAGGAGCAACCCGAGGACGAACGATTCTGGCTGTCCGAGCCAATCAGCGACGATTCAGACGGTTTCTGGTGCCGCATATCCCATGGGATACGAGGCAGATCGGTTACGAGACAGCGCCTGTTACCCTCGTGGGCATGGTGGACCCTGTGCTGTGGATTGAACATCGCCGTGGCGGCGACGGCGAACTGATCGGATGGATGGCGCCCGACGGCGAGGGATTTGTAGTCGTCGATCTGTTGGGTAGAGCACGCTCGGATGTTGTGGACTGGCTCACTGCCGAAGAAATGCTTGATGAGATTGGGTTGAGCTTTCTCGCCGATCCTTTTGAGCTTCGACTTCCTGATGGGCGATGGCTGCAGGTCCGCATCGCCGAACTCTCCCCCGAGGGGATCCGGGTCACGCGCGACGATTGGGGTGCCAGTGACGTGCAGGACCGCGAATTTAAGCTGCCGTTCCCGATGCCAAAAGAGCTGCGTCCAAGAGCCGACTGACGGTTAATCGCGGAATGGGCGGCGGTTCCCTGCAGAGTGTGGACTCGCGTAGGTCGTTGCGAAGCACTAGGGCGTCGAACCTTCAAACCGCCGCGTCTCCGGGAATGCTCCCACCGTCTCGTATCCCATGGGATACGAGACGCTTCAGGTTTCGAGACACCTTCCACAATGGGTTCGCTGAGCTAGTTCGATAAGGACGTACTAGATGGCTAAGGTCGATACTCTTTCGGCGGCGGCGATGTCGGCAGGTCGGCAGGGGCAGCTCGACCACCCAGGGTCATGGTCGCGATTGAGGACAGTCCCGCGCCGATGCCTCTAGCAAGAGCAGACAAGATCCTCCCCAGCCATCGCCATGCTCCGGCACTGCTATGTGACTTATTCATGCGTTGCCCCTTCTCTGCGACTTCCGCGTCGAGCGCCCGCGCCGTCGCGCCGACGTTGCATCGCATGATTGTCACCCTACGAGGATGACCGGCCCGTATCCAGCAGGTAATGCAGAGGAGCGGCTTCACGTAGCCAAGAAGATGGCGGCCGAATAGAACCCAGTTATGTCTCGTATCCCATGGGTTTTGAAACACTCAGGTTTCGATACACATCGCAAACGGGCGGTTGGTGATTGGCGAATTTGCAGCGCCTACCCGCGCACCCCCTATTAGCCCCTCAGGGCTTGAGGAAACTGTCGATCGCTTCCCGGAATGCTGCCGGCTGTTCAACCCACGGGTAGTGCCCACTGTTCTCGATCACCACGGATGTCCCGGCTGGAAAGAGTCGCGCGAGCGCGGTCACTGGGGCAAGTCCGGTCAGGCAATCCTCGGCCCCGGCCAGTACGAGGACGGGGGCTGCAACCTCACCAAGCCGCGGCGCAAGGTCATCCGGTGGGGCGACGCTGAAGTATGCCTTTGTCGCGGCCAGGCTCCAGCGCCCAATTTGAGCGTGGGCTCGCTCCTTGGCGCCCCATGTCGCGTATCCGGCTGGTGCTGACTCCTGCTGCCACGCGTTGTACCCGTCATCGTTGATCGTTTGCGGCCCCGCAATCAGCGCCGCATGGGCGGGCTCGAAGTTCAAGTCGCCGTGCCGTTTTGCGCTAAGGTCGCCCGCATCCGGGGCCTCATCGACGAGATAAGCGGCGGGAGGCGTGATCAGCACCAATTTGGCAACGCTACTTGTGAACTGCACGGCGTAAGAGATGGCCAATCTCGTACCGGCCGAATGGGCGATCAACACCAAGCGCTGCAGTCCCAGATGAATGCGCAGGCGCTCAATATCATCGGCTTGCGCCCAGAAGGATCCACGCTCTTCCGACTCGGGCATGGGTGTGTGGCCCACACCTCTCAGATGGGGAACGATCAGGCGATGCCGCTCACTGAGCCCGGCCAGGTCACCAAGATAACTGGGGTGACGCGCAGCTCCTCCGGCGAGAAGGACAACCGGTTCGTTTTCGCCACCGCTCCCGTCGCCACTTACGTCATCGTAATGAAGTGGCGACCCGTCGGAGCCTTCGTAGGTTGGCATTACTAGAAGGTACACGGCACTCATGCCGGCACTCTTCGAGATGCCCTGTACTGTCTCGTTTCCCATGGGATACGAGGCGCTCAGGTTACGAGACAGTTCACAGGCGACCAGGGCCGGCCTCTTGTCGCCGTGTACGGTACACACCAGGGGTAACTGAGCTGGCCGAGGGCGGGAACGCGCAATAATCGAGCACGTGACCGTGAGATTGAAAGGGCGACAGAGGGCTGTTCGTGCCGTTATCGCCGATGTCAGGGCGTGGGCTACGGAGCGCGACGATGTGCAGGCCGTAGTGCTGGTCGGTTCATACGCGCGCCATGCGGAGCGCATGGGTAGCGACGTCGATCTGACGGTCCTGACCGACGAGCCGGATCGGCTCGCCAACTCCGGGTGGTTCGAGATCTTACGCCCGGGTGCTCAGTTGGTTCGGGCAATGAACTGGGGTCCCGTCCGAGAGAGAAGGATGCGATTGCGGTCGGGGCTTCAGGTCGAACTGGGCATCGCACCGATCAGCTGGGCTGCTGTGCCTCTCGACGCAGGCACGCGGCGTGTTTTGAGCGACGGTCACCGCGTCATCTACGACACGGGAGTGCTCGCGTCCGCCGTCGCCACCCTCTGACTCTCCTCTTGGTGGCGGCTACAAGAACAAATTTGGAGCGGGCCTGGACTGACTGGGGTGGGTACGTTATCGCGCCGATTCCGGCCAGCTGTACGTGCCAACCAGTGCGATAGCAATCACAGCAATTGGTTGTCGTGGTCCACGCAATGCCAGGTAACTAAGTCTCGTGTCGCATGGGATAAGAGGCACCTGGCTTATGAGAGGAATCGGTCTCTGCCAGCATTCGCGAAGGCAGGCGACACTCTGAGCTCGATCTCGACATGAACAGAACGTGAATGATTCTGAGATGAGGCACCCGGACGCCCCTGAGCGGTGGAGTATGTCTATCGTCGTGATCAGACCTGAGCCACTAGCCGCGTTCGCTAGGGCCGCGTCCCCTCTCACGGCAGGTCTGGAGAAGTCCGCAAATGAAAGCCAAGCGCGCACTGATGATTGGGATTCTCATGGCCGCCCTTTCCCTAGCAGGCTGCGCCACGGGGCCGTCAGATGAAGACCTCAAGAGTGAAGCCGAGTGCCTGGAGGCGATCGGCCTAAGTGATGTGCATATTGTGGACGGCCGCGTCCTGTACACCATTGATCCGTTGGACGCCGATCTCCCCACGTTCAAAGCGGCGATCGCAGCCTGCAAGCCGGGGGCGACCCCGGACTCGGTTTACAAGGCTGTTACGGGGTAGCCGCAGCTGACCACGAAGAGCCTACGCGCACGCAAACCAAGAGGATCGCGGCGCGCTTCTTCACCCTCGTGTATCGGTTCGCGTATCTTGCGCCGCTGAAGTTCCACATCGAGGTGCTTCACCGCGTGGAGCACCTCGTGTGGTCGCAATGTCTCGAAACCCTACCGATACGAGACAGGTGAGGATGCGCGACAAGTCGCCTGCCGCTGGTCTCGTGGATGGGAGAGATCTTCATGTCTCGTAACTCATGGGTTTGTAGACAGCGAGGTTAAGAGACAGGCGATCTGAACTGGGGCGATAGACCCACGACATGTGCCATATCGAGAACTCATCGAGGAAGTTGATTTCGAGGCTGAGATTCGGCGTGACCGAGGCGCCTTGGTTACGAGCGTCAGGGGACGGCGTTGGCATCGTGATGGGAGCGCAATGGCCAGGAGTTCCACTGGCCCGAAGCCGGTATTGCAGTTCGCGCAGCCACCACCCGCTCGGTGGGTAGCTCCTGGGTGCTTGTGCGCCCGGCTTGCATCCCACCGCCCAAATCATCGAGCCGATATTCGATCCAATCGCCCGACCCCGGCGCGAAGGTCTCTGAGTAGCCCCCGGACACCACGGTACGCACGGTCCATTCGAGCTGATCTATCAGTTCCGTGACGTTGTCGTCACAAGCGTCGCAGCCGCACGCGGGGAAATGGAAATCGTGTAGGGAACCCGCGTGGAGAAATACACCAGGAAACCGCGAGAGGACAAAGGTGAGCGGGGCCGCTGCATGCTCCCGTGGCACGATCCTTACTGCTTGAACAACATCTCGCGGCTGGAGAAGAAGGTCGGCAGCGGCGCTCGATGATCTCTCGACGTCAACGTCGAAAGTGCTCCGCAACCACTCGACGAGGGCGAGGGCGACGTCGTGAAGTGGCGCGAAGCGTTCCAGATTACTCAATCGCGAATAGGCGTCTTCGGGTGGGGACTCCCCTCCCCATCGATTGCCGTAATCGATAGGGACGCCCTGCTCGTCGCGATAGATCCCCACTGGGATCGTGGGGCGTCGATACTCACTCATGGTCACACGCTAGTCGTCAGCGTTCTCTTCATCGAGCGATCCCTCCCGGGCGCTCCTCCACCGTCTCGAAACCCATAGGTTGTGAAGCAGCCAGGTTTCGAGACACCTGATTCGCTCTTCGAACCCATGGACTGAATTTGCCGCGGCGCATGCTCCCGTAGAGTGCTGGCATGGTCTCTCGTCCAGCTCGTCGTATGCCTCTGAGTAGTTACTATCCTGGCGCACTGGGGCGACCCGCTAGCGGTGAACACCAACTCTGCACTCAATCACTATTTATCCGGATGTGATGCGGAGTCGATAACGACTATCAGAAGGTGCAGATCGGTCGATGAGCCACCAACAGCGAAGAAGAATACGCACCGATGCTGTGCTGGTGGGCACAGCAACTCTTCTGCTTTCGTGCCTTCTGCTCTATGCGCTGGTGCGGCAGGGATTTGTCATCATGTTGGCCTCGGTGATGATCGCAGTGATTGTGCTGGGGGTGACCTTCGCCCTGTTGATCCGAAATCAAAAACGTCGCCCGTGGGCATACGCTCTTCGGGCACTTGTCGCAGGCGTGGTCGCCATGTTCGCATTCGCCGTCTGCACGACGGCAACTCTGGAAATCACGGCCGCCGCGGCCGGCTACGGGACTTTCGGTTGGTTCTATGGGCTCGCTGCGACATTTGTTGGCGGTTGTTTGGTCGGTGTTCCTCTGATCCCTGGACTGCTGGGATTGGCCGTCGGCGGCCTACTGCGGCCAACGTCAGCAGAACACCAGGACTAAGCGCGGTCCGGTGAACCCCGCGAAGGGCTACTGGCCCAAGCGGCGAGCGGACTTCGGTTGCATCGGATTGGGTTCGTTCAGCGTCTTGCAACCCACGCGTTCCAAGACGCGTAGGTTACGAGACTCTGTGACGGACGACGGTGCTCGCTGGTTCCTTTCCACCGAAGGGGGCCGGCAAGACATGAGGTGGCTGAGCAGCGCCGCGACTGGAGAGCGATTGGCATCCATTCGGGTGCCAGCAGCTCTTCTCACTATTACTTCGGTGCGGCTTCTCGCGAGTGCACGATGCTTGTGCGTATCGCATTGTTTGTGGGTCCCACAGCGTCAGCGAGATAGAGGATCGCAGCTAGTAACGCACCGGTGAAGACGACGAGCACAGCGATGAGTGTCTTGGGGACCACGCCCAGCGACCCATCGACCAGGACGCTTACTGCTCCTAGGGCGCCAAGCCCGTATAGTCCCCAGACAATTCGTCGCATATTGCGACTCTAACCTGCCGTCACAGTGGCCACGCCCGAAGAGCGCTGGAGTGTTGCCGGTGACCCTGCGTCGCTCACAGAGAAGCCCGCAAAAACTGGCGGAGGCCCAGCCGTATGCTGGGCTCCGGAGCCAGCGCCACGTCTCAGATCCCATGGGATACGAGGCAGCTAGGTTGCGAGACACAACACCCTGCTGGCTCGCGTCGACCGTTGTCGTTGTCCTTGCACGGCTGGACACGGGATATGAGGCGCTGAGGTTTCGCAACAGGTTTACCACTTGTCGAGGAAGGCAATGGGCATTCGTCGGCGTTGCCGGAGTGGGCATGCGGTAGCTACCTGGCGGAAGACCCTTTCGCTGGCTCAATACCAATCGTGCTGCGTTCACGGGTGGGCCACACAACGAGCAGATATGCCGCCAACGGCCCCAAGAACAGCGTCAAGAGAAACCAGGTCCAAGCGGATCTGTTGCGCGTGCGCGCATAGCCCCCAGCGAGGATAGCAACGGACAACCACATTGCTCCAACAGCCGATGCATCCCAAGTAGTTGGGAGACAAGTCACCTGCCGCACGTCGCTTGAGCAGGCAAGGCACCGCTCTCGACATGTGATGTCGTGTGCAGCAGCCGCTCGAGGTTTCAACAAGACATATTTGGAGTGCTGCCTACAGTTTGAGGGAAGTCTGGGCTGCCGCATCCCCTGTGCAGCGAATATTCCGCCTGAAGAGGTGACCACGAATCGTCTCCGCGATATAAGCAAAAAGAACGCCTAGACCGACAGAGAGCACTGAGACGAATAGAGCCGCAATGGTCCCAAATGAATCCGTCGCCAACAAGGACTCCCAGGTCTCGGCCGTGACTTCCAGCTGAAGCGTTGCTAGCAGACCTGTTGTCACGAAGTATCCCAGGCCGAGACCGGCGACGCCAGCAAGCGTCCTGACCGTGGCGGCAATCGCCGAAACCTTACTCATGGACCCAATTATGTCGTCAGTAGGAGAGTTGCGCCCCGGCATACTGACGAGCGAGCGGCGGCGCGCCCAGAGAAACCCCCCCCCGAGAGATAACCGAGCTCTTGCCTTTAGTTGGCCGCGTACAGAATCGCTCCTGCCTGAGTTGAGTTGGCCGCACCCTGGGTCTCCCCCCAGAATCAGCACCTTTGGCGCGACGACGGAGCGGGACTGAGCGCCTCGGAGCTGAACCCGTGACGTCAGCACCGGCCGACACTCAGACCTAAGCTTCCGCGCCTAATCATCAAGCACCGTCAGCCAAGGCTTCGGTGTCTCCTATCCCTACGAATGCGAGACAGGTGGAGATGTGCGACAGGTCACGTGCCGCCCGTCACGTTAACAGGCGGCTTCCCGCGTCTCATATCCCATGGGTTACGAGGCGCTGAGAGTTCGAGACACAAAGCGCGCTGGCGACTTTGCCGAGTGTTCCAGCAAAAGCGCTCGCTATACCTTGCATAACCAGGTATCTTGCTATGCATGGACAACTCAGGGAACAAGGTCCTTACAAATCTACGAAAGGGTGTGCTGGAATTCTGCTTACTCGCGCTGCTGCAAGACGGTGAATGGTATGGGCTCGACATTGCCCGCCGCCTGAGTGAGCAGGGTCTTCTGGCGGGGGAAGGGACGGTGTACCCGCTGCTTTCCCGTCTCCGCCGAGCTGGCCTGGTTGCCACTGAATGGAGCGAATCTGACGCTGGCCGTCCACGCCGGTACTACACGCTCACTGATCTCGGCCGAGAGAATTTGCGTGCGTTCTCGGAAGTCTGGGGCCCTTTCCGAACCACCGTCGACGCAATCTTGGAGGCTAAGCCATGAATTCACCAACGCTGCCAACCGCACCGCAGGTCAATCGATACCTGACTCAACTCTCGAAAGAGCTTTCCAGCCTGCCCAAGCAGTACCGTGAGGATGTCCTCGACGGCATTCGGGTTCACATCAATGACGCGCTCGAGCAGGGTGGCCTCGACATCGTCACGGTCCTTGAGCACGTGGGCACACCCCAGGCCGTTGCGGGCCAAGCTCTGGACGATTATTACGAGGAATCGGGTCGCTCTGAACGGCCGGCCTACTCGCCGCTGGGCCGCAAGCTGCAGGTATGCTCGTTCGCCCTGGCGCTTCTCGTTGTGCTCTTAGGTGCGTTCGTTTCGTTGCAACAGGGGCTCACGGTTCAGGTTCTTCTTTCGTCAGTGCCACCGCTGGTGCTCACACTTCTGCCCCTGCTCACGCGGGGAAGACACTGGCTGCTCATTTCAGCGGTCAGCGCCTCGACGCTCACCGCGTTCCTCGTAACGTCCGGAGTGCTGACTCTCGCCTTGGGTAGCTTCTCGTTCCCGCTCACGCTGTTCCTTATCCCCACCACCACCTTGGTCCTGGTTTACATTCCGACGCTCGCGCTGGCAGTGCTCCCACTCTTTATGCGCCCAGATAGGTAGGTGGCGGATGTGCGGCAGGGTGGATCCAGTCACACCCATGGCATCGCGACAGTGGCGTCCGCTACTGACCAGGTCGTGTCAGTTGGGAACTCGAGACCCTCGCCCACGATCGGCCCATCACCAAATGACCCCGGTGTCTCGAAACCCTAGGGTTACAAGACGTCTCATCTCCCTGATCTGCACTTACTCGAAATATCCCGACGCTCGGCACACGCCGAGTCTCATAACTACGTCGCATAACCTGCGGGGCTGCTTGCCGTGTCCATCATTGGTTATGCGACACCCGGGAAGGAGTGTCGAAGCTGAACGTCCTGGAACCGCAATCTCAAGCAACAGGGCAGCGCGGCAGGCCACGGTAGTGCGCACGCACCTCCGAGGCCAGGTGCTCGGTGGCGTAGCTGAGCATGGTGCGCGGCATCCGCCCGGCGTGCTCGTCGAGAAAACCGAGGAGCAACGCCCGGTCCACGCGCGCGCCCACCTCGCGAAGCATCCAGCCCACCGCCTTGTGCATCAGCGGCGCCGGGTCGGCGAGCAGTCGCGCGGCCAGGTCGAGGGTGGTGGAGGCGTCGCCGCGGCGGATGAAGGCCTGCGTAGCGATCACCGCCACGCGGCGCTGCCACAGGATGTCGCTGGCCGCGAGTTCGTAGAGCAGCCCGCGGGGCCGGTCGAAGAGGTACTCGCCGAGGAGCCCGGGCGCCGACGAATCGACGAGGTCCCAGTTGTTCACCCGGCCGGCACGCAGCTGCGCTGAATAGAACTCCACGAGCGCACGGCGCTCCGGCTCGTCGCGGGTGCGTGGGGCACTGGCCCGTGTGAACTGCGCCACCAGGATCAGCAGCCCGGCCAGCCGGTGCTCATGCACCGGGTCGGCCAGGAGGAGCTCGGTCTCGGTCAGCGGCAGGGCGATGAACAGTTTGACGATAGCGCGGGTCTGTGGCACCGTCACCCCGATGAAGACGTCACCCTCGGCGTACTGCCCCGGCTCAGTCTGGAAGTACCGAGCGGCCCCGGCCGCGCGCACCGGGTCGGCCACCGAGGCGAGCGCCGCCCGCACCTCGGCCGCGGTGCCCGCGCTGCGTTTCCCGGCATCCGTCATGGCAGCAGGCTAACGCGGCACGGCTAGCGACGCCCGCGCCGAATCTTTCCGTAGGCGCGCATCAGCTGGGGCACAACCAGGTATACGGCGATGGGCACGACGACGACGGAGAGCACGAAGGCGCGCAGGATCGGATTCCAGTCGGTGGCGAACGGGGCGATCGCGAAGAATCCGAGCGTCACCAACGGGAAGATGGCGATCCAGGTGATCACGGCCCGCACATGCACCGATGGCGGTGCAGCATGTGCACGGGGAGCTGTGGGTACTGACATGGTTCGTGTCCTTTCAGTCGGCGGGTGGCCGAGGATCCCGGCCTTCCCCCACGATGCCCCCGCAACACGCACATCTGAAACAAATGTTGCCGAAACTGGGACGTGCTGCTTGGCTGGTGGCATGAGTAGCACTCCCCGGATCGCTGACGAACTGACCCAGATCGCGCCCCGCCTGCGCCGCGCCCGCGAACGGAAGAACCTGACTCTGGCCGACCTGGCCGCGGCCACCGGAATCTCCAAGAGCACGCTGTCCAGGCTCGAATCCGGGCAGAGGAAGCCCAATCTCGAACTCCTCCTCCCCATCGTGGCCGCGCTGGCGGTGCCGTTCGAGGAGATCGTCAGCCCACCCCGGGTGCAGGACCCGCGAGTCACGCAGAAGCCCACGCGCGCGGCTGGCCGGACGCTCACTCCCCTGTCGCAGCACCGCGGCGAGCCGCAGGCGTTCAAGATCGTCATTCCCGTCACCGACCGGGACCCGGCACCGCGCACCCACACCGGCTACGAGTGGATCTACGTTCTCTCCGGGCGCCTGCGCCTGGTCCTGGGCGAGCACGACGTCGTCCTGGGCGCGGGGGAAGCGGCGGAGTTCGACACCCGGAATCCGCACTGGTTCGGCTCCACCGGCACCGCGTCGGTCGAGATCCTGAGCATGTTCGGCAAGCAGGGCGAACGCATCCACCTGCGCGCTCGCTCCACCGCCCCAGCGCCCATTGGGGCCGCAGACACCTAGCCCGCCGGCGTCGTCCCCGACACCACCAGATCGGCCCGCACCCTGGTTCCCTCGATCAGGATCGCGTTCGCGCCGTCCACCGTGCGCGCCCAGGCGTGCGCGGCCGCCGGGCTGCGTCCGTGCCGGGTGTGCCTGTCCACCAGGCGGCTGAGCCGCTCGTCTGCCCCCGTCTCGCAGAACCAGGCCTCGGCCAACAGTCCGGGAATCCGGTTCCACGGCTCCTGGTCCACCAGCAGGTAGTTGCCCTCCACGATCACGATCTCGGCGCCGGCCGGAATCGCCACCTCCCCCGCGATCCCCTCGTCCACGGTGCGTTCGAAGCTCGGCGCGTAGACCGTGTGGTCCCGCTCGGCGAGCACCCGGTTCAGCAGGCCCACGAATCCCCAGCCGTCGAAGGTGTCGATGGCGCCCTTCCTGTCGTGGATGCCGAGCCGGTCGAGGGTGGCGTTGGCCAAGTGGAAGCCGTCCATCGGCAGGTACACCGTCCGGGAACCATTGTCGATCAGGCGCTCCACGAGCTGCTTCGCCAGGGTGGTCTTGCCCGCTCCCGGGCTGCCGGTGATGCCGATGATGATGCGGCCGTTCTCGCCGAGCAGGCCGACGGCCCGCCGCGCCAGACCGTCCAGGTTCTCTGCTGTGCCCATGTGACAACTATCCAGGTGGATGCGCTCTCCCGCGACCTGCCGGGCGCGCATTCGGCCCCGCCGTGCCACGATTGCGCTGATATCGAGGGGAGACCTGATGAATGCGGTGCTTGAGGCGTTCGGCGCGGTGCTTCCCGTGGCTGTCGCGGTGGCCCTGAGCCCGTTCCCGATCATCGCGGTGGTGCTGGTGCTGCTGTCGCCGGCCGGACGCTCGGCGGGGCTGGCGTTCCTGGCCGGCCGGGTGGTGGGGGTTGCGGCGATCGTGCTGCTCGTGGCCGCGATCTCGGACCTCATCGAACGCTCCGATGAATCGTCACCGGCCGTCGCGGTGTTGCGGATTCTCGTGGGCGCCGCCCTGGTGGTGCTGGCGGTGTGGAAGTGGCGGGGCCGGCCGCGAACCGACGACGACGCGACCCTGCCCGCCTGGATGGGCAGGGTCGAGGGCAGCACACCCGCCGGGGCCGTTCGGCTGGCGTTCCTGCTCTCGGTGGCTAACCCGAAGGAGCTATTGCTCGGTGTGGGAGCGGGCATCACGATCGGCAGCGCTGGCCTGCCGGTGGCCGCGACGCTCACGGTCGCCGCCGGGTACACCGTGATCGCCTGCGCGAGCGTCGCCGCACCGGTGGTCGCCTTCGTCGTGGCGGGCGAGCGCATCCGCGGGCGGTTGGACGACGCCAGGGCGATTCTGGTGCGCCACAACGCCGCGATCATGAGCGTGGTGCTCCTGGTGATCGGTGCGGCTCTCATCGGCGGCGGTCTGGGCGCCCTCTGACCCCGCGCCTACCGGTCGAACGCGATCACGAGCGAGCCGGATGCCCGGCCCGATCGCAGGTCGTCGACCGCCGCAGCCACCTGCCCGAAGCCGTAGGTGGTGACGGTCGGGCGCAAGCGCAGGTGGGCCGCGAGGCGCAGAAACTCCTGACCGTCGGCCCGGGTGTTGCCGGTGACGCTGCGCAGGTCGCGCTCGTGGAACAGGTGCTCTTCATAGCTCAGGGCGGGGATGTCGCTGATGTGGATGCCGGCGACCACGACGGTGCCGCCAGGCTTGGTGGCCGCCAGGGCCACGGGCACCAGGGCGCCGGCGGGCGCGAAGATGATGGCGGCATCGAGGTCGTCGGGCGGCCGCGAGGTTTCGTCGCCCACGAAGCGCAGCGGCATCCGCCGGGCCAGTGCCTGGTTCGCGGCGCCCCTGGTCATCGCAGACACGGATGCCCCGGCGGCCAGCGCCAGCGGCGCCGTGAGGTGGGCGCTCGAGCCGAACCCGTAGAGACCGAGGTGCCCGCCCGGCGGCAGGTTCGCGCGGCGCAGGGCCCGGTAGCCGATGATGCCCGCGCAGAGCAGCGGTGCTGTGCTCACCGGGTCGGTGCCGGCCGGCAACGCATAGGCGAATGCCTCGCGCACGAGAGAGTGCCGGGCGTAGCCGCCGTCGGCGTCGTAACCGGTGAACCGGGCATCCGCGCACAGGTTCTCGCGCCCGGTGAGGCAGTAGCCGCAGGCACCGCAGGTGCTGCGCAGCCAGGCGATGCCCACGAGGTCGCCGGGCCGCAGCCGTCGCGCGTCGGGGCCGGTGCTGAGGATCCGGCCCACCACCTGGTGCCCGGGAACCACGGGTGAGCGGTGCGGCGGGAGCTCGCCGTCGATAACGTGCAGGTCGGTGCGGCAGACCCCGCAGGCCAGGGTCTCCACGAGCAGTTCGTCCCCGACCGGTGCCGGCAGGTCGAGCCGGCCCCGGGCGATGGTGTGGTTTCCGGCGCTCACCCAGGCCTCGGTGCGAGTGTTCATGGTCGCTTCCCTCCCTGCCGCGTGACTGGGGCACACAGTACGCCCCGGCCCGAGCGCCGCAAACACGCGTGCGGTCCACCGAACACGGCGATTCACTGCGACGGCGCGCATGAAAACGCCGTCAACCCCCGGTTACTCTGGTGGCGGCGCACACCGCTGTGCGTCATTCCCGCCGCGCTCGCGGCACTCACGAGGACGGGAGGTTCCCATGTCGAATTACGTTGCAGATGCACTGGTCGGTGAGCCCGAGGTTCTCGAAGACAGCCGCACCCCCGACCTGGTCCACTCGCCCGCCTGGCTGCGGCTCAAATCCGCCGCCACCGCGCTGCAGGCCGTGCAGGCGCAGAACGGCTCGGTCCCCGAGCCGGGCGTGCACCCGGATGCGCGGGCCCGGGTCACCGAGATCACCACCGCCGTCACCGAACTCGCCGGGCACTTCCCGCACGACGCCGATTACCTGACCGCCGTCGTGGTGGACTTCGACCGCTGGGCGGCCGAGGGCTTCGGTGTGCCCGACTTCTACGACTCGCTGATGGCCTTCCAGCCGCAGCAGCACCGGATCAACGGCATCCGTCACCTCGTCGTGTTCCCGATGTACACCCAGAACGGCAGCGCCAACCGGCTGGTCGAGGCCGTGCTGATCGAGGTGCTCTGGCCCGAGTTCGTGGCCGAACTCGAGCTGGAGTACACCAACAAGCTGTTCGTGCCCATCCGTTTTCTGGACTTCACCGCCGGCTACGACACCAACTCGGCGGTGCTGTTTCCCGAGACCGTGGCGATGCGGCAGATCCCCACCTTCACCTGGGGCGCGATCTTCGCCGACCGGGAGGCCGCGAGGTTCCGCACCGTGGTGCGGGCCGCAGCCGAGATCACCCGGCTCGAGTTGCCCGCCGAGGCTGCCGAGCTGCTGGACGACCAGCACCTCACCGAAGAGACCTTCGTGATGTGGGACCTCATCCACGACCGCACCCACATGCGCGGCGACCTGCCGTTCGACCCGTTCATGATCAAGCAGCGGATGCCGTTCTTCCTCTATTCGCTCGAGGAGCTGCGCTGCGACCTCACCGCGTTCCGCGAATCGGTGAAGATCGAACGCGACGACAGCGCGAGCCTCGAGGCCCGCCGGCACGCGAAGCTCGTGCAGTATGCGGTGATCTTCGACCGAATCTTCCGGTTCTCGATCACCGGCACGAGGGTGCGCAACTACGACGGCCTGGGCGGGCAGCTCTTGTTCGCCTGGCTGCACCAGCACCACGTGCTGCATTGGACCGACACGGCGCTCTCCTTCGACTGGGACGCGGTGCCCGATGTGGTGATCGCGCTCGGCGCCCAGATCGACGAGCTCTACTGGGCGTCGATCGACCGGCCGAAGAAGGCGCACTGGCTGGCGGCCTACGAGATGCTCACGCAGACCCTCACGCCCAACCCCGCGTCCACCTGGGCGCGCGGGCTGCCGCTGGAGGTGCTCGCCGGGCCGCCGAAGGGCTACACCGACCTGGTCCTGGACGACGAGTTCCCGCTGTCGATGTTCTTCGAGGCGCTCGACAAGAAGATGAAGCCCGTGATCGAGTCGACCGTGGGCATCACCGCGGATGCCTAGGCTCATCCCGGTCGATCCGCTCTGGCCCGATGAGGGCCAGGTCGCAGGCCCGGTCGGCGGCCCCCGTGTCGCCGGGCAGACCGTGCTCCTCGCCGGGGCCACCAGTGTCGCCGGGGTGGCCGTCGCGGCCGCCCTGGCGGAGGCCGGCGCCCGGGTGCTGGCGGTGGGCTCCAACGCCGAGCGCCTGGAACGGGTGCGGGCGGTGGCGCCTGACACATCCGTTTATACCTGCAACCTGGCCGACTTCGCCGCGGTGACCGCCCTGGCCGCCACGGTGCACGCCGAGCACGGGCCCATCGACGGTCTGGTGCACCTGGTCGGTGGCTGGCGGGGCGGCGGCGGGCTCGACGGTCAGACCGACGAGGACTGGGACTTTCTGCACGAGCGCGTCGTGCAGACCCTGCGCCACACCACCCGGGCGTTCAACGCCGACCTGCTGGCGTCCATGGCCGGCCGGCTGGCCATCGTGTCGTCGGTGTCGGTGACGTCGCCCACCCCCGGCGGCGCCAACTACGCCAGCGCCAAGGCCGCCGCCGAGACCTGGATCCGCGCGGTGGGCCACGGCTTCGCCAAGTCCGGTGACTCCGCCGCAGCGGTGATCTTCGCCGTGCGCGCCCTCGACGGCCTCGAGCGCCGCCTGGCCGCCGAGGTCGTGGCCCTCTGGGATTCCCCCGCCCCTGCGCTCAACAACACCCGCCGCATCCTCGCCCCTTAACGACGACACGGCCCCGCCCTTCGACAGAAGGACGGGGCCGCAGGTCAGGTGCCGCAGGTCAGCCGCGCGGGGCGACGACCTCCGGCACGACAACCCGGACGCGACGCACCCGACGCCAGACCATGAAGCACCCGAAGAGCACCAGGGCCCCGAGGAGCGCCGTGGTCGCGATCTGGATGTACACCCAGACCGGCGGGGTGTAGGCGACCGTTGAGCCGGGAGCGATTCCGTTCATGGCGTTGGAGTTGGCGACGGTGTACAGGATGTTGTGGGTCGCGTTCCGGATGTCATTCGTCGCCTTGGCCGAGCTGGTGTCCGCGAACGACTTCGACGGCTGGAATGTCAGCGTGAGGTCGTTCCCAGCATCAATGCCCTGACTCGGGTTCATGTAGGCGGAGAGATTGAAGTCCGAGATCGCGAAACCCTTGAAGCCCCACTCGTCGCGCAGCACGGTCGTCATGAGCGCTGCCGAGCCGCCGGTCCAGGTGGCGCCGATGCGGTTGAACGAGCTCATGATGCCGCCCGCGCCGATCGTCGTCTCCGAGATGGTCCCGGCGTCGTCGGACACGTACTTGACGTCCATCGAGATGTTCTTCACGGCCATCTCGAACGGCTTCAGGTACACCTCGCGGATGGTCTGCTCGGTCGCCCACGTGGCAATCCCGTTGTTGGCCCGGTTCGTCTCCTGCTCGTTGAGCGCGAAGTGCTTGAGCGTCGTGTACACGCCCTTTTCTGCGGCCCCGTTGGCGACCGATGTCAGCAACGTGCCCGAGAGGAACGGATCCTCCGAGTAGTACTCGAAGTTGCGGCCGCCGAAGGGGGACCGGTGCAGGTTGACCGCCGGCGCGTACCAGCCGTTGATGCCCTTGTGCAGAGCCTCGTTTCCGAGCATCTGGCCCATTGCGGTGCCGAGCTCGACATCCCACGTCTGCGCGATGAGCACCTGAGACGGGTAGGCCACGCCGTTGATCGAGGAGTTGATGAACGAGGAGAAACCCGCCGGGCCGTCCGGTTCGAGCGTCTGGGGTTTGGCGATCGACCCGATGGCGGCCGTCTGGTAGGCGCCGTTGAGCAGCATGTCCGTCATCTCGTCGACCGAGAGGGAGTCGAGCAGCTCGTCCCAGAGCGGGTCGTCCTTCGCCAGGCCGCGCAGGTCGACGAGCGTCTCGTCCGAGTCAGCGCCCGTCGTGGGCTTCTCACCCTCGAACTCGGCCGCCGCGGCCTCGTCGTCCCAGACGTCGAACCCGGCCACGACGGCATCGCTCGCGACGTAGAGGTCGGAGGTCGGCGCGGTCGGGAAGGTGCCGGCGAAGTCAGCGCGGGACATCGAGAGGACCTTGCCGTCCTCCTTGGTGTCGCTGAACTGCGCCGACACGTCGTCGAACTGGTTGGTGACCTCGGTGAGGTCCGTGGACCGGGAGTTGTCTCCGGAGTAGACGACGTCGGAGTCGACGGTGTAGCTGATCGGCTCCGTCCCCGGTGCCGGGGTGTGCGAGTCGGTGCGCAGGCTGAGCGTGTAGTCGCCGGCCTCGAGGACATACGCCTCGTGGTCCAGGTGGTCGTACGACGCCATGTCCTCGACGGCGAGGTCGATCGTGAGGGTCTCGCTCGCGCCGGGCTCGAGCAGCCCGGTCTTGGCGAAGCCGCCCAAGACGACCTCAGCCTTCTCGATGCCGCCGTCGGTGTATGGCGCGGTGTAGTACAGCTCGACGACGTCCTTACCCGCGCCAGCGCCGGTGTTGGTGACCTCGACGGTCACGGACACGGTGCCGTCGACCGCTCCGGCGACCGTCTCCACGGTTTCCCAGGAGAAGTCCGTGTAGCTCAGGCCGTACCCGAAGGGGTACACGACCGACTGGTCGTAGTCGATGAACCCCTCGGCGGCCGCGGTCTCGTAGTACCGGTAGCCGAAGTAGATGCCCTCGGCGTAGTTCACGAACGGCGCATCTGGCGTCGTCACCGCGTTGGAGGTCGACTTCTCGATGGCCGAGACCGGGTAGGACGCCTCGATGTTCTCGTAGACGAATTCGCCGAAGTTCGGGAACGTGGGGTCGGCCGTGAAGTCAGCGGCCCAGAGGTCCGCGGTGCGCCCCGACGGGTTGACGTCGCCGGTGATGACGCGACCGAGTGCGTTGAGTCCCGTCGCTCCCGGCGAGCCCGCCAGCAGGATCGCGTCGACCTCGGGGTCGTTCTGGAGCGTGCCCATCTCGATCGTCGTGGAAGCGTTGACCACGATCACGACGGTGTCGAAGTTCGCCTTCGCCAGGGCGATGAGGTCGTTCTCGTCCTTGTTCAGCTCGAGCTGGTGCTGCCCGTCGACGGCGTTCTCATCCCAGCCCGTCATGTCCTGCGTGAGGTCGCCTCCCTCGCCACCAGGGCGTCCGACATACACGACGGCGGCGTCGGGGAACTGCGCGAACGACGCGGACTGCGCCTCGTACTCGCCGACCGGCAGTTCGCCGATGGTGTAGGAGGACTTCTCGGGGTTGTCCATCTCGATGTGGCCGCGGGGGTTCCCGGCGGCGAACGCCTCGATCGTGGCGAAGACCTGGTCGTTGACCTGGATCCCTGCGTTCTCGAGGCCAGCGCGCGCGGTGACCGCGGAGTTGGTGTCGACCGAGCCGGAGCCGGAGCCGCCGAAGACCGGGTCCGCGGCCGCGCGGCCCAGCATCGTCACCCGCGAGGTCGCGGCGAGGGGCAGCGCGGCGGCCTCGTTCTTCGCGAGCACGATGCCCGCACCGGAGATCTCCTCGACCAGGGCCATCGCAGCCGCGTCGACCTCGTCGATGTCGGCGAAGTCGGACGTGTAGTACTCGGTGTCCCAATCGGCGGACTCGGCTGCGTTGGTGAACTCGTAGGTGCCGGAGCCCAGCTGCGAGGCAACCCACCCGCCACCGACGTTAAGCGCCACGTTCGCGACGACGGTCACCATGGCGACCGTCGCAAGCACCGGGACCCAGATCCACAGGTACTTCCGGTTCGACATCGGCGCCTTGGCGCGGTCGGCGTTCTTCTTTGGTCTGGCGTTCACTGCTTTGCTCCTTAGGTGCGGGTCACCGCGAGGGATCGGGGTCGTTCGCCCCGGCTGCCGTTCAATCGGTTGGGTGGCGCGCACCGTCGTTGGCGCGAACCGCCCGGTGCGTTCCGGTGTTCGAGTGCCCACCCGATTGCAGGGCAGCGCGGCGGGCACCGATCGGGTTCGGAACTGCTATTCGGACACCTCGGCGATAGTGCCGTCCTGGTCGATCTGCCAAGTCTGCCCGGTGGCGGCCGACTCGGCGTCGATCGTGTAGCTCCCGTCATCGATGGTGATGGTCCCCTGCACGCGCTCGGCGGCATCGGAGGCCACGTACGGCACGACGAGCAACCCATACTTCACGGTCGGCACGTCGACATCGCTGGCCAGCATGATCTGGGCCCAGCTGTCATCCTCGGCGAGCGCATCGGCAACCGCCGTGCGGGCGTTCTCGAGGTCATCCGCAACATCGACCTCGGACTGAGCGGTCTCAGAGGAGCCCCCGGTACCGCCGTCGTCGCTGCCACAGGCCGAGAGCCCGAAGACGCCTGTAACGGCGATCAGTAACCCGAGACTCGTTGTCAGTACCCTGTTGTTCTTCATATCTGCTCCTTTGAAGTTCTGGCTGCGGGCCAACCCCACAGCCGGTCATGCGCACCGGGCTAGTCCACTTGTGGTGGCTCAGCCCGGTGCGTGGTGGGGGTGGCCGACGGCGAGCGCCGCCGGCCACCCCCGGGTTCCGCGTCAGTCCGCGATCACACCCGAGTAGTTCAGGCCGAAGCCATAGTCATAGTCATTGCCCATCGAGTCAGTGAAGGGCGTCATGTCCTTCGCAACGTCCTCGAACTGAGCCTCGACAGTGTCCATGTTGAGCGGGAACTGGATCGGCAGGCGGCCCTTGGGCTCGTAAAGCCCCAGCGCCACCTCGATCAGCGCCTCGTCGTTCGTGCCGAAACCGACGACGATCGCGTCGGAGCTGGCCTCGAACTCGGCCGGGATGAGTGCGGTCGTCGCCTTGATGACGGTGATCACCGGGATCTCCTTACCGCTGGCTTCGACCGCGGTGAGGGCACGCTCGAACGCGTCCAGGTCCGCCTCATTCAGCACGTGCGAGGTCTTGCCGAAGTACGAGCGGTTCTGCGTCGAGCCGTCCTCGAGAAGGTCACCCGAGATGGACACCTGACGGACGTTCTCGCCATCCGCCGTGTACGGGCGGTACTGCAGCGAGAGCGGGTAGAACTCACCCGTCGCGGCATCCCGACCGGCGTTTGTGAAGGTGCCGCCGTTGTCCGGGCTATTCATCCCGACGAGCACGAGATCGACGTCGCTGAGGTCGGGAGCGGTGTAGCTCGTGACAACACCCTCGGCATCGGTAACCGCTTCATCGGTGACGACGGTGCCGAAGTACTCCTCGGCGACCTCGAGGGTGAGACCGGGGTACTCGGTGAGCGCCGCCGGGCCGAACATACCGGCAATCCCGAGGTTGTAGGCGCGCGGGATGTAGACGGTCTTGTCGGACCAGTCCGCGGCTTCGGTAGCGGCGATCGTCTCCCCGTCGTTCTTGAGCATGACGACCGAGTCGAGCTGCGCGGCGTAACCGGCGGCAACCTTGTCGTCGCTCGCGAGGACCTTCTGCGACTCCTCGAGCTCGAGGAAGGCGCTCTCGTACAGGCCCGGGTTGAAGAGCATCGTGAGGATGCGGGCACCGGACTCCTGGAAGCGAGTCTCGGCATCCACCTCCAACTCGCCGGCCTCGAACTTCTGCTGCCACAGATCGGCAGCCTCGAGGAGGAACGTCGCGTCGTTCACGCCGCCGAACATGTCGGTACCGGCGTTCAACACGTCGAGGTAGCGCTCAGCGGGGGTCAGTGCTTCGGAGCCCCACGCCATGCCCATCATGGCGCCTTCGTCGGTGGAGCCGCTCATGACGCCCCAGTCCGTGACGACGACGCCGTCGTATCCGTTGTCCTCGCGCAGCACGGCCATGCGGCCGTCGTCGTAGGCGGTACCGACCCGCTCGTCGAACAAAGGCTCACCGTCGGCGTCGAGCGAGATGGAGTAGGCGGTCATGACGGCCGCGGAGTTGAGCGATCCGAGGAACGCCTCGGTGTGCTCCTCGAAGTTGTCGCCCGGGTATACGCCGTATTTGCCCGCCTCGGTGTGGGCCTCTCGGCCGCCCTCGCCGGGACCGTCGCCCGCCCAGTGCTTGATCATGGCGTTGACGGAGTCGGAGCCCCACGCGTCCTCGCCGCCGGAGCCCTGGTAGCCGTTGACGTAGGCCGCGGCGAGCTCGGTGTTCTGGGCGACGTCCTCACCGAACGTGCCTCCCACCCGCGCCCAGCGAGGCTCGGTAGCGAGGTCGATCTGGGGACTCAGCGCCGTGGTGATGCCCAGGGCCCTGTACTCCGCCGACGACATCTCAGCGAACTCCGTCGTGTGCTCTGTGTTGAAGGTCGCCGCGAGGCCCAAGCTGGACGGCCACCGCGAGATGTCCGCGCCTTCCGCGTTGTAGCCGCCGGAGCCCGCGGTCGAGCGCGGGTCGGAACTGAAGTTCACCGGCACGTAGGGCAGGTCCGCGGTCGCCAGCGTCTCGACGTAGGCCTGCATCGAGTTGACCCACGGCACGGTGACGGCCGCGTCGCTCCCCGCTGCATTGAGGACGTTGCGCAAGTTGGACTCCGACAGATAGGTCTTCTGCGCGTCGGTCAGGCCGTCCTCGAGCGAGCGCTCGTGCGAGCTGAAGAGCATCAGACCGGCGATCTGCTCGATTGACATCTGACCGGCAAGGTCTGCGGAGCGCTCGGTCGCGTCGAGCCGCCAGTCCTCCCAGACATCGAGCTTTCCATTGGCGTTCATGTCCTTGAACGCGTAGGTCGAGCCGTCCATTTTCTCCTCCAGCAACGTCATGCCGCTGTCGGAGCCGTACGACAGCGTCGCACCGTCGCCCGGGTTGTCGACGACCATGAACGCTGCACCGCCGTCGGTGACCTCGCGCTCGACGAAGGAGGTGGGCGCGGGATCAGCCGCAGTGCATCCCGCGAGTGCGACGACGGTGAGCCCGGTGACAAACGCTACTCCGGCGATGGGCAGGCGACGCATCGGCCCGCTCCCCCGCAACTTCTTCTGACCAAACTTCATTGCTCTCTCCTCATTGAGTTTCACTGTGTCGGAGCCCGCGACAGTGTGGTCGATGGCGCCTGTGCCGAGTCAAACAGCGGAAGAACACCGGCGGCCGAGCACGGCACAACCTGTCGCTCTGGCCGCACAATCTGTTCGCTCGCACCCGGTCGGGTCCGCGTCACCGGCCCTTTGCTAGTGTGAAGACGCACGTGGACGTCGGACGACGGTGCCTTCACCAGTGCGCTTACTGAACCGGAGCAATGACGCCGTGATCCGCATTGGAGTGGTGGAGGACGATCCACGCAGCATGCAACACGTCCTCGACCACCTGCGCCGCTACGAGGCCGAACACGGTGAATCCTTCGAGGTCCGCACGTATTCAGACGGCCGGGACATCACCGCAAGCTACGTGCCCGACTTCGACATCATCTTCTTCGACGTGGAGATGGAACACGTCGACGGATTCACCGCCGCCAAACACATTCGCGAGGTGGATCCCGAGGTGGTGTTGGTGTTCATCACGAACATGGCCCAGTACGCCATCCGTGGCTATGAGGTGGACGCCCTGAGCTACCTGCTCAAACCGGTACCATACTTCGCCTTCTCCCAGGAATTGAACCGGTCGATCGAGCGGGCGCAGAAACGCGCCAGTGACTCGATCATGCTGTCCGTCGAGGGTGAGCTGCTCCGCGCCGACCTCTCCGGGATCCTCTATTTCGAGAGCATCAAGCACCGGATGGTGGCGCACGCGCTTACCCGCCAGTACAACTTCGTGAGCACCATGAAGGAGATGGAGGCGACGCTGAGCCACAAGCACTTCTTCCGCAGCAACAACGGCTACCTGGTGAACCTGCGCCATGTCACCGGGGTCAAGGCCAGCAGTTGCCTACTCGTGGGCGACCGGGAGCTGCAGATCAGCCGGCCACGCAAGAAGGCCTTCCTCGACGCCCTGACCGACTACGTCGGCGGGCGGGCCGGGTGATGCTGGAGACCCTGCCAGATATCCCCCGCGGCTATACCGGCCTGGCCGAATGGGCGGCCTGCCTGGTCTACATCCTGATTCTGCGAAAGCGCATCTCGATCGTTCCCCTGCTGTTCGCTCTCGCGGGCGGCGCGGCCGCTCTGTATGGCATCCAGGTGTTCGCCGGCACCCTGCCGATCGTGTTCTGGACGCTGGGTATGGTGGTCGCCGTCGCCGGCATGTATGCCCTGCTGTTCGGCTGCGCCCGGCTCTCCGCCAGGGACGCCGGCTATTTCACGGCACGGGCTCTCGTTCTGGCCGAACTGGTGGCCTCCCTGGAGTGGCAACTCGAGTCGTACTTCCTCCCGCCGACGGCGGGAATTGATATGCTCTGGCACGTGCTCGCGCTCCTGGGCGTGTACGGCGCCGCCTTCACCGCGGCCTACGTGCTGGAGGCGCGGCATTTTCCCAAGGACCGCCCGCTGAACGCGACCACCAAGGAGCTCATCAGCGCCGTCGCGATCGCCCTGGCGACCTTCACCATGAGCAATATGAGCTTCGTGAACGCGAACACCCCGTTCAGCGGGCGTCTCGGCGTGGAGATCTTCTACATCCGCACTCTGGTGAACCTCTGTGGTTATGCGGCTCTGTACGCCCAGCAGGAGCAGCGGTTGGAGGCGCAGGGCAAGACCGAACTCGACGCCATGAACGGCATTCTGCGCAGCCAGCACGACCAGACCCTGCTCTCCAAACGCAACATTGACATGGTCAACCGCAAGTACCACGACATGAAGCACCAGATCGGCATCATCCGCGCCGAGAGCAACCCCGAGAAGAAGGCCGCCTACCTCGACGAACTCGAGGGCTCCATCAAGGGCTACGAGGCCCAGAACAAGACCGGCAACGGGGTGCTCGACACCATCCTGACCGCCAAGAGCATGTATTGCACCGAGCACGGCATCACCCTCACCGCCGTCGCCGACGGCACCGTGCTGGACGACCTCGACGCGATGGATATCAGCACGATCTTCGGCAACGCCCTCGACAACGCCATCGAGAGCACGATGACGCTGCTCGACCCAGACCGTCGACTCATCCGGCTGGCACTGTACGCGCAGAACGACCTCGTGCTCATTCGGGTCGAAAACTACTTTGAGGGTGAGCTCAACTTCGAGAACGGCAGCCTGGTGACCCGCAAGGCCGACCGCGACGACCACGGTTACGGCCTGCGCAACATCCGCTACACCGCCGAGCTCTACGGCGGATCGGTGACGGTGCACGCGGAGAACAACTGGTTCGTGTTGCGCGTGCTGATCCCGAAGGCTTCGGCTCAGTTGAAGCCGACCACCCGCCGCATCACCAGGTAGGCGAACACCGAGACGCCGCGGCCGGCCCGACCGGGAAGGTTGAGGATCTGCCCGAACGGACGCCGACGCATCCGCCGGTGCAGCCGGGGCTGCTCCTGGCGCAACACACTCCAGAACTCCTTCTTCTTGGCGAAACTCTCGGCTGTGCCCGACCGGATCAGCATCATCGACGTCACCCCGCAGATGATCGAGAAGTAGTGCAGTAGGTAGGCGTGCAGCTGCGGCGGTACCTCGTCGATGGCTGGCAGGTTCTGCTGCATCAGGCGGTTCACCCGGATCTGCTGGTCGATGCGCCGGATCATGACGGCTTCATTCACCGACTGGCCCTCCCTGCCGATGAAATAGCGGTAGAAGTCCACGTCGAGGTAGAACAGGGTGCGTACGTACGGCAGCGGAACGAAGGCGTAGAGATTGTCGACGTAGAAGGTGTGCTCCGGCAGTCGCAGGCCGCAGTCACGCAACAGCTGGGTGCGATAGATCAGCGCGTGCATCAGGATGTACTGGGTCGGCCGGAACCGGCCCACCTCGTCCCAACCGAACATGCGGCCCCGCGGCAGGGCGCTGCGGTAGCGCACCACGTGCGGGATGCGCCTGCCCGCCTTCTCATAGGCGAAATTACTGAGCATCGCGTCGAGTTCGGTGCCGTCGGCGGCGAAACCGGTCAGGGTGGCCAGAACCTGGGCGTAGGCGGCCGGGTCGACCCAGTCGTCGCTGTCGACGACCTTGATGTGCCGACCCGCGGCCTCGTCGATGCCGGTGTTGATCGCCGAACCGTGGCCGCCGTTGGGCTTGTGGATGGCGCGCACGATGCCCGGAAACCGGGCCTGATACTCGTCGGCGATCGCCCCGGTCTGGTCGGTCGAGCCGTCATCGATCACGAGGATCTCCACATCGGCCCCGCCGACCACCAGGGAATCGAGGCACCGGCGCAGGTAGTCGGCCGAGTTATAGCAGGGCACAACGACGGTCAGAGCCTTCATCTGCCACTCATCGCAGTGCGCTCCCGATCTCGACGTGGGGCGCCGCGCCGGTGGCGCCGTCGTCCAGGTCGGGCTCGCGCTTGAAAATCACCTTGAAGATGGGGAAGAACACCCAGAACGAGATGATCGCGTTAATCAGCATGGTGATCACGTCGGCCAGCGCTTCGCCGCTGGCGCCGAGGCCCCAGGTGGAGATCAGCAGCTCGTAGACCGGCGCCTTGTACAGGCCCTGCAAGGCGGCCGCACCGAAGCTGATCACGATGTACGCAGCGGTGTACCAGCCTGCCGCCACCCACGGGCTGCTGTTGGATTTGAAGGTGATGTTGCGCTGGGCGAAGAAGTTGATCACCTGGGCGATGGCAAGGGTGATCTGCACGGCCAGAAAGTACGCCAGTCCGCCACCGCCCTCGGGCAGGCCGCCGCCGGCGTAGTCGAAGAGGAAGTAGGTGCTGCCGTCAAAGTTCGTGCCGACGGGCAGAACCTGGAAACTCGCGTCGACCAGGGGTGTCATGCCGAAGATCCACTTGATCACCGGCATCATGATGAACTGCAGCACGGTCATACCGGTGCTGAGCACCGTGAAGACGATGAATTGGGCGATGGCGGGATGCTTCTCCACGAATTTGGCCCAGCTGGCCTTGATGCGGGTGATCATCGGAATTCTCTTTCTCTGGATGCGAAAAACTGGGCCGAAGGGCGGTTCAGGCGGTGGCCTGAAGCGCCTTGCGGGTCTGGGAGTTGGCTCGACGGTTGCGCAGGGAGCCGCGGATCAGGGTGCCGGCGCCGCGGAAGAAGTGACCGTTCACGATCAGCAGGATCGACTCGACCATGTCCAGGCTCACGGCGCCGTTGGTCATCTTGGCGATGGCACGGAACGGCATGTTGGTCAGGAAGAGCAGGTTGAGGTCGGGCTTGTGCGCGGCCTCGCTCTTCTTCAGCATCCGGTTGAGGATGCCGAAGGCCAGCCGGGCGAGCGGGCTCGCGGCGTCGCGCATCTGGCAGAGAGCGTCATTGATGCCCAGCGGCCCCGGCGTCCATCGGGCAGGCGGGATCGCCCGCCCCAGCAGGGCGGCGAACTGGGCGTCGGTAACATCCGTGATCAGAGCCGTGTCATATGGGCCGGCCACCGTGGGCGCGACCGGACGGTGGGTGCCCCGCACGCTGAGGGTGTCGGTGAGGCGGATGTCGGCGACGCTCGCTCCCACGTGCACCGTGTAGTCGGCGGTTTCCACCTGCCAGGCATCGCTGGCGACGTCGAAGTGACGGAAGGCCTTGTCGTCCAGCGGGATCGTCACGACCCGCTGCTCGCCCGCGGCCAGCAGCACCTTGACGAAGCCCTTGAGCTCTTTGGCCGGCCGGTGCACGCCGGCGCCGTTGCGACCGATGTAGAGCTGCGCGATCTCGGCTCCGGCAACGGTGCCGGTGTTGGCCACCGTGAAGCTCACGGCGGTGTCGGTGACGCTGAGGCCGCTGTAGCCGAATTCGGTGTAGCTGAGCCCGAAGCCGAACGGGAAGCGCACCGGCACCTGGACGGTGTCGTAGTACCGGTAGCCCACGTAGAGGCCCTCGCGGTATTCAGCGGTGCGTTCGGTGCCGGGGAAGTAGTGGAATGCCGGGGTGTCTTCGTGTCGGATCGGGTAGGTCTCGGCAAGCTTGCCCGACGGGTTGACCGCGCCGGTGATCACGTTCAGCAGCGCGGCGGCACCGGCCTGGCCGGCCAGGTAGCCGTGCACGAGTGCGGTGCAGTCATCCAGCCAGGGGATCTCGACGGCGCTGCCGGCGTTGAGCACCACCACGATGTTCGGGTTGACCGCGCGTAGCCGGCTCAGCAACGCCAGCTGGTTCGGCGCCATCGCCATATCGTTGCGGTCCAGGCCCTCCGACTCGCTGATTTCAGCCAGGCCCAGGTAGAGCAGCACCACATCGGATGCCTGTGCGGCGAGAACCGCCGCCGCCGCGAGGGCCTCATCGTCGGCGCCGTGCCGGTCGAAGCCGCGGGCGAAGTCCACCAGTTCCAGCTCGGTGGCGCCGATCGCCTGCAGGGTGGTGGTGAGCTGGGTGGGGTTCACCAGGGAGGACCCGGCGCCCTGATAGCGCGGCGTTTGGGCGAAATCACCGATCACCGCCACTCGGGTGCCGGGGGCCAGCGGCAGCAGGCCGCCGTCGTTCTTGAGCAGCACAATGCTCTGCTCAGCCGCATGCTGCGCGAGCAGGTGATGGCCGGCGACGTCCAGCGGCGCCACGGGATCCAGCGGGTTGCGGAAGGCGAGCGCCAGGTCGATGACCTCGCGCACCCGGGCATCCAGCTCGGTCTCGGGCAGGGTTCCGTTCTCGACGGCGGCGACCAGCTGCCGCACCGACTCGGGGCCCGGCGAGGGCATCTCGATGGCGCTGCCGGCACGGGCGCCCTCGACGGCGTCGTTGCCCCCGCCCCAGTCGGTGATCACGGCGCCCTCGAAGCCCCACTCGTCGCGGAGCACCTTCTGCAGCAGGAATGCGTTCTCGTTGGCGTAGACGCCGTTCACCAGGTTGTAGCTGGTCATCAAGGCGCGAGGTTCGGCTTCGCGCACCACAATTTCAAAGGCGGTGAGGTAGATCTCCCGCAGGGTGCGCTCGTCGATCACCGCGTCGGTGGTCATGCGGCGCAGCTCCTGGCTGTTCACCGCGAAGTGTTTGGGGGTGGCAGCGACGCCCTGCGACTGGATGCCGCGAACGTAGCCGGCGGCCATCTTTCCGGCCAGGTAGGGGTCTTCGGAGAAATACTCGAAGTTGCGGCCGCAGAGCGGGCTGCGCTTGATGTTGAGGCCGGGCCCGAGGAGCACATCGACGTCGAGGCTCGCGGCCTCCTCGCCAAGGGCTTCGCCGATCTGCTCGGCGATCGCCGGATCCCAGCTGTTGGCCACCGTGGCCGCCGTGGGGAAGCAGGTGGCCTTCTGGGAGGCGTTGATGCCTAGGTGGTCGGAGGAGCCCAGCTGCTTGCGCACGCCGTGCGGGCCGTCAGACATGAACAGGGACGGCACGCCATGGCGCCTGATGGCGCGGCTCTCCCAGACGTTCTTGCCGCTCAGCATCGAAGCTTTTTCCAGCAGGGTCAGGTGTTCGATCATGCTGTACTGCTTCCACTAGAAATCGGCTTCTTCGCCGCGCCGGTACTCATAGAACGTTCTCCTTGAAACACGTCAGTGTGTCGGACTTGGCTGCCTTGGCCCGTCTCGGAGATCCCCAAGACGTCAGTAGTCAAACAGGAGGCGGGGGCGGTGTTGCACCAAGATGCACAGCCTGTCGATTCACCGGCACGAACTGTCGCCGCCGGTGCGTTAGTCGCCTTCGTGCTGGTTGTGCAGCCCGGCTAGGGGAACACAAACGCGGCCCAGCTCCCGTGAGGGGGCTGGGCCGCAAGTTGTGAACGAAAGGTGTTTAGCTCCGCGGGGCGACGACCGGCTCAGTCTCCGGCTCGGTCTCCGTCACCAGGTGAACCGGGTGAGTGCGTTCCAGCGCAGCGCCCTCCACGTCGACGTTGGGCAGGATGCGGTCCAGCCACTTCGGCAGCCACCAGGCCGCGTCACCGAGCAGGTGCATCACGGCCGGGATGATCAGCAGCCGCACCACGAAGGCGTCGAAGAGCACGCCGATGGCCAGGCCGAAGCCGATCGACTGGATCATCACCGAGTTCGAGAAGACGAAGCCGGAGAAGACCGCCGCCATGATCAGGGCCGCCGCGATCACCACGGTGCGGCCGGCGCGCACGCCGCGCTGCACCGCCAACCGGGCCGGGGCGCCGTGCACGAAGGACTCGCGCATGCCGCTCACCAGGAACAGCTGGTAGTCCATCGCCAGCCCGAACAGCACACCGACCACCAGGATCGGCAGGAAGCTCAGGATGGGCCCCGGGTCGTGCACGCCGAAGGCGGCACCCAGCCAGCCCCACTGGAACACCGCCGTGATGGCGCCGAACGACGCGAACAGCGAGAGCACGAAGCCCAGCGTCGCGGTCACCGGCACCAGGATCGAGCGGAACACGATGATCAGGATGATCAACGAGAGCCCCACGACCACGAGCAGGTAGAGCGGCAGGGCGGCAGCGAGTTTCTCGCTGACGTCGATGTTGCCGGATGCGTTGCCCGCGACTCCGAGGGAGGCGACGCCGTCGATGTCGAGGCCGCGCAGGTCGCGCACGAGCTGCTCGGTCGATTCGCTGGTGGGTCCCTCACCCGGGATCACCTGGAAGGCGAGCAGCAGGTCGTCGTCGGAGGCACCGATCGGCGCGACGGCGACCACGTCGTTCTCCGCCTTGAGCGCGGTGCCGATACGCACCTGCTCGGCGATGAGCTCCTCGTCGGTGACCGCGGTGTCGAGGTCGGCGACCACGAGCAGCGGACCGTTGACGCCGGCGCCGAACTTGTCGTCCACGAGCTTGTAGGCCCGGTACGCGCTGGAATCCAGCGGTTCGGAGGAACCGGCGGGAAGCCCCAGCCGCATCGACAGGGCGGGGATGGCCACGATCAGCAGCACGGCGATGCCGGCGATCACGGTGACCACGGCGCGAACCGTGTTCATCGGCTTGGTGGGCACGGCCGTGCGGGCGTGGACCGTGCCGATGTGCGCGCGGGCCTTCTTCCTGAGGATCTTCGTGCCGACCAGCCCCAGCATGGCCGGGGTCAGGGTGATCGCGATGAGGATCGCGACGAACACGCAGACCGCGCCGACGGTGCCCATGAGGCCCAGGAACGGGATGCCGGTGAGGTTCAACGCGAGCAGGGCGATGAGCACTGTGGCGCCGGCGAACACCACGGCGTTGCCGGAGGTGCCGTTGGCCAGGCCGATCGAGTCCTGCAGCGGCACGCCCCGCTGCAGTTGGGTGCGGTGCCGGTTGAGGATGAACAGCGAGTAGTCGATGCCGACCGCGAGACCGAGCATCACACCCAGGACCGGGGTGACCGAGAGCATCTCGACGGTGCCGGAGAGCGCGAGCGACGCGAGAACGCCGACGCCGACACCGACCAGCGCGTTCAGGAGCGGAAGTCCCGCGCCGATCAGCGTGCCGAGCATGACGAAGAGCACGATGGCCGCGATGATGACGCCGCCGACCTCGCCCGGGCCGAGGATCTCGGGAATGCTCGCGGCGATGTCGTTGGAGACCTCGGCCGTGACGCCGTCGATCTCGGAGTCGTTCATCGTCTCGACGACAGCCTCCTTCGACTCGGCGGGAACCAGGTTCAGCGAGCTGTCGAACTGGATGCTCGCGACGGCTGTGGTGCCGTCGGTCGAGACCTGGCGGATCTCGGCGGCCAGCGCGAGCAGCTCTGAACCCTGCTCGAGGGCGGTGCTCTGGGTCTCGAGTTCGGTGCGGCTCGCGTCGAGCGTGGCCTGCTGCTCGGCGATCGCTGCGGAACCCGCGTCGAGCTGGGCCTGCTGCGCGTCGAGCGTCGGCTGGGCGGCGGCGAGTTGTCCGGCCGCCTCGGCCTGGGCGCGGGCGGCGTCGAGCTGGGCCTGTCCGGCTACGATCTGCGCCGTGGCCGCATCGATCTGCGCCTGCCCGGCGTCGATCTGCGTCGTGCCGTCGACGATCTGCTGACGGCCGTCGACGATCTGCTTCGCCTGGCCATCGATCTGCGCCTGGGTGTCGAACGGGTTCGTGGTGGAGACCACGTCGTCGAGGTCGACGGCGTCCGCGAGCAGGGCGCCGATGGCGGTCTTCTGCTCGGCTGTGAACTCGGAGTCGTCCGTGGTGGTGAAGACCACGGTGCCGCGGCCGCCGCTGGCCGCCGGGAACTTCTCGGTGAGCTCATCGCTCACCTTCTGTGTGGCGGTGCCCGGAATGCTGACAGCCGAGGTGAGGGTTCCGCCGAAGAGGGCGAAGGCCCCGCCGGCCAGGCCGAAGATGACCACCCACGCGACGATGATCAGCCAGGCTCGATGGGCGGAGAACCGACCGAGTCGGTAGAGAAGGGATGCCATAGTCCTCAGGTTCTTTCTTGATGATCGGGTGAGCTGAAGTGGGGGTTCTCGCATCGCGTCATCGGGAAGGGAACAGAAGCAGGTGGGGCCGACCGTTATCCGGCAGCAGAATAGCCGTGCCGGATGGCGGTGATGAGACGGTCGAGCATGTCGTTCCAGACCCGCCGGGAGGACGCGTCGAGAGTGCCGCCGGTCTGCACGAGCCAGCGGGTGGCGACGACGGCGACGCCGTTCATCGTCGAGCTCATCAGAACCGCCACCTCGAACGGGTCGATCGCGGGGCTGCGGTCGATGATCTCGCGGGAGAGCTGCTCGGTGGCCCGGCTGAAGACGTCGTTCAGGGCGGAGTGCGACCGGCCGTTATCGCCGTCCGCGGCGAGCACACCGCACAGGTACGCCACCACGGTGGGCAGGTCGATGGCGCTCAGGGCCGTGGTGATCCTGTCGAAGAGGGCCTCGATGCTGCCGTCGCCCTGGGGCATCGCGTTTGTGGCCGCCCGGAACTCATCGACGACGGCGCTGAGCAGCTGCGTGCAGGTCATCATGATGACGTCGTCGAGGGAGGCGAAGTGGTTGAAGACCGTGCGGCGGGACACGTTGGCCCGCTCGGCGAGCTCGTCGACGCTGAAGTGCGGCTTGCCGCGTTCCCGGATGAGCGAATCCGCGGCATCCAGGATCGCCTGACGGTGCCGCGCCTTGAGTTCGGCGCGACGGTCGGGGGCGATGCTCACTGATGTCACTTGATTACACTAAGTGCAAGCACGCACGGAGTGCAACATCCAATCCACCCGCAAACGGGGGCTGAGCCTCCACCCGTGGGCTGAGGCGCGGGGTGGAGCGCGGCGCTAGCGTGGAGGGATGAGTGCTGAGACCCGGTCGCCCGTGGCCGAAGACCCGCTGGCCGACGGATGGCGCCGCCCGCGCGGCGCCCGCAGCGGGTACCGGGTGGACGCCTGGGTGGCACTGGCGCTGGCCGGAGGCACCGCGCTGAGTATCTCGCTCAGCCTGGGCACCGGCCTCATGGGCGACTCGCCGTGGTGGCTCGTGGTGCCGTGGGTGGCCCTGATCGCGCTGCCCCTGGCCGCCCGCCGGCGCTGGCCGGAGGCCGTGGCGCTGCTCGTCTCGGTGGTCTTCGGGGTGTTCGGCTCGCTGGGCGTGGCCGATGGGCTGTTCTCCAACATCTGCCTGTACGTGGCCATCTACTCCGTCGGCGCCTGGAGCCATCACCGCACCATCGCCAGGTGGACGCGCCTGGGCATCATCGCGGGCATGTTCATCTGGCTGTTCTGGACCCTGCTCGAGCACGCCAACCAGACCACCATGATTCCCGAGTTGTCCAGGGAGGGCTTCTTCTCGCCCTACGCCGCCTACGGGCTTCTGCAGGTGCTGATCAACCTGGTCTATTTCTGGGCCGCTTACCATTTCGGTGACACCGCCTGGCACGCCGCCCGCCGGTCCGCAGCGCTCGAGGCCCGCACCGGCGAGCTCGCCGCGGAACGCGAGCGCACCGCCACCCAGGCGGTCACCCTGGAACGGGTGCGGATTGCCCGGGAGCTGCACGATGTGGTGGCCCACCACGTGTCGGTGATGGGGGTGCAGGCCGGTGCCGCGCGGCGCATCCTGGGCACCGACCCTGCCGCGGCCGCCCGGGCCATCTCGGTGATCGAAGAGAGCGCCCGCACCGCCGTGGACGAACTGCACACCATGCTCGGCGCCCTGCGCGCCGACGACAACGATTGCGACGGCGCCCAGCCCGCGCACCAGAGCACGAGCACCCGCGGTGTCGACCAGCTGGCCGAACTGGCCCAGGAGAACACCGACGCCGGCCTCGGCGTTCGCCTGCAGGTGATCGGCGAGCCGCGTCAGGTTCCCGGCACCATCGGCCTCAGCCTCTACCGGATCGCCCAGGAGGCGCTCACCAATACCCGCAAGCACGCCGGTGCCGGCGCCACCGCTGAGCTGCGGCTGCGCTACGAGGCGGATGCCGTGGAGCTGGAGATCACCGACACCGGCCGGGGTGTGCGCCCGCAGCCCGGGGCTCCAGGGGTGTCCACCGGAAGCGGCGGTCTCGGCCAGCGGGGCATGCGCGAGAGGATCGCGGCCGTCGGCGGCACCCTCGAGCTCGCCAACCGGCCCCGTGGTGGCTACCTGGTGCGGGCCCGAGTGCCGTTCGGCCCGGCCCTGCCGACGCTCGGCGCCGGGAGCGGCCCTGCCGCCGGTACCGCCGCCGGCTCATCCTCTAGCCCTGTTGCCGATCACGCCGCCGTCGCCGGCGTGACCGGCGTGAAGAAATGACCACTATGACGCAATCTTCCGCCCCGGCCGCGATTCGGGTGCTCCTGGTCGATGACCAGGCTCTCGTTCGTGCCGGCTTCCGCATCATCCTCGAGTCCGAACCGGGCATCGAGGTGGTCGGTGAGGCCACCGACGGTGCCGCGGCCATCCGGCAGGCGGCCATGTTGCGCCCCGATGTGATCTGCATGGACGTGCAGATGCCCGGCATGGACGGGCTCACCGCCACCCGTGCGATCGTCGCCGACCCGGCCAGTTCCGCTGCCGTTCTGGTGCTCACCACCTTCGATCGTGAGGACTACCTGTTCTCGGCGCTGCAGCACGGCGCCAGCGGGTTCCTGCTCAAGAACGCCACCCCCGAAGACCTCGTCGAGGCGGTGCAGGTGCTCGCTCGCGGTGATGCGCTGCTCTCACCCGAAATCACCCGCCGGGTTATCGAGCGGTTCGCGCGCGACCCGCGGTTGGCGCCGGGCGCGACCGGTGCGGCGGAGGTGGCGCCATTTGCGCAGCCGCCCCTGCCTGAGTCGGCGGCGGTGAGCGAACTCACCGACCGGGAGCGGGAGGTCTTCGGCCTGGTCGCTCTGGGCCTGGCCAACGCCGAAATCGCCCGCCGGCTCTTTCTCGGCGAAGCCACGGTGAAGACCCACGTCTCCAAGGTGCTGCAGAAGCTCGAGTTGCGCGACCGCATCCAGGCCGTCGTGTACGCCTACGAGCACGGCATCGTCGTTCCCGGGGTCAACCAGCACTGAGGGAGCCCGCCGCGTCTTCGCCGGCGACGAGGCCTGCCACTCCTCCACCGGGAGCCATGTCTACGACCTCTCCACAGTTCGCCTTGTCGGCCTTCGGACGTTGGCGGCCCGGTGTTCACTGTCCCCATGGCCCCCTCGAACGCCGCACCTCGCGACAACCCTGATGACCACTCCGACCACCCCGCGGATTCAGCCGCGGATCCCACCGCGGCGGCGATCAGCGCGGTCATCGACCCGCTGATCGAAAACGAGAAGGTGATCGCCGCCGGCTACGCCGAACGCGT